>CAYTKY010000026.1:0-25866 GCA_964438435.1 uncultured Coxiellaceae bacterium
CACTGCTCTTGTTAGGAACGATCAACTCACGCGAGAATTTGTGCGGGATCCGGTTGCGAGATTTGCAGAAAAATTCATATTAAACTCCATCGTAACTACTCACTCGTCGTTGCGAGGAGCGTTTTTTGCGACGAAGCAATCCATAAGAATGCTAACTGGATTGCTTCAACCCGCAAAAAACGCGGGTTTCGCAATGACGCCGGGTGAGTAGTTACACTCCATCAATATCAACATGAGGACAAATCGATGGAAAGATTTGTATTTTGAATTAATTCAGAAAAAATGGGAGCCATCGTTTTGTATTTTATATTTTTAATACTAATTGGTTATGAACCGGATCCCGCACAAATTCTCGCGTGAGTTGATCGTTCCTAACAAGAGCAGTGGCCGAGAATTTTGCGGGAAGACAACTAATTCCGCATCCATTGTCGTCGCAAATAATTAAGAAACTCGAGCCGTGCTATTTTTTACTTTTTCCTCAATGAATTCAATTTTTCCGCAAGCTGAGGTAAAGTGGGCCTTTCCGACGGATTCTTCTGCAAACAAGAACGAGCTAATGACATTAATTGATCCGACATTATTTGCTTTGATGCCACATGATTTATCACGTTTCCAAAGGAATAAACATCCATACTTGTTTCAGCTTTGACAGGATCAACTGACCAGCACTCGGGAGCAATATGAAAATACGCCCATCCCATTTTCACCATCTCTGCATTCTGAAACGTATTACAAAGTGGATTGTTTATTTTTGCTGATGTGCCGCCATCCAATAAATAGCTTTTAGAAGATTCAAGATCGTAATGAATATTGTCTGCTTTTAAATCAACAACCACATACCCTTTTTGATGACAATCTTCTAATGCATTGACAGCGGAACAAAAAAGATTAATTTGTTCATTGTTTGTCAATCTGAAATCCTTGCTATAGCTACCGTACGAAATACCTTTAATGATAGGCATCACAAGACGATATGTATTTTTGTAAGTCAAACTAACATGGTATCTCTTAAAAAATACAAATCGAGAATCAGGATAGAGTGTTTCTAAAAAAGCTTTTTTTCTTGCTGCTTCACCAAAGTCAACCGGATTATCGAAAGACGGAGCCGCAACAGCTACTTCTTTTTTTTCGTCTGAAGATAAAAATTTTCTCACATAACAATAAGTACCCGCGCCAATATGTCGATTGCTTTTAGAAGGGCGATAGGTAGTCCCGCCATCACTTTCGTAATCACTCTCGTCGCCTGATTTCTCAGGATATCGATAACTGGGCAATTTAACATCTTGTCTTGACTTCATATCTATTGTGCCTGACCTTTCTCTAAAAAATATTGCGTAACTTCAATAATCGTTATATAAAATAGATCATTCTTTTTTTCTTTTCAATGAATCATTAAACAACCCCTCATTCATTCGCCCTATTTTGTTTTCTTTTTCATCACCATTGGAGCTCAGCATGCGCCTCTCTCATTCACATGGATTTTCACTTATCGAATTAATGATCGTCATTGCCATGATTGGTATTTTAACCATCGTCGCCATTCCTTCTTATCAAGGTTATATACAACGCGCGCGTTTTGTTGAAGTCATCACAACAACAGAAATTTTTAAAACAGCGGTTTCACTCGCATTACAACAAGGATTTCCATTAACAGAGCTAATGAATGGTCAACACGGCATTCCTGCTGAACCTAAAGCAACTAACAATCTTGCTTCGCTGAAAGTGGAAAACGGCATCATCACAGCCATAGGCAGTGAGTTGGTTCAACATGTCACTTACATTTTAAAACCTAATACAGAAGGAAATCATTGGACGTTAAGTGGAACATGCATCAAGGCGGGATTATGTGATGGCTAATCAAACCGCGCATCTTATTCAATCGCACATTGAATTGGGCCTAACCGATTATCTTGCACAACAATCATGGCTGAAGACAGACATCCAATTACCTGCTGATGAAAAATACAAATTCACACAGGAAGATGAACCGATCATTCAATTAGCAGATAAGCTCATCCAGAAAGCGATTGAAAGTCGCGCATCGGATATTCACATTGAACCTTATCAAGATTATTCTCGCATTCGTTTTCGTTGTGATGGCATATTAACTGAAATAACCTCTATTCCGCCGCCACTCGCCACTCGACTCATGACACGCTTAAAAATGATGGCTAATCTCAATATGGCAGAAAAACGCTTGCCGCAAGATGGCCATTTACTTTGGCAAAAAAGCATGAACATAACCATTCGCATAAACACGTGCCCGACTTTATTCGGCGAAAAAATAGTCTTACGTTTATTAGATAAAACACATATTCATTTTAATCTTGATCAATTAGGTTTGCTCGAACAACAGAAAAAATTATTTATTTCGAAACTGATACAACCACAAGGCATTCTTTTTGTTACTGGACCAACTGGCAGCGGAAAAACCATTACACTTTACGCTGCCTTGCATTATCTCAATTGCATCGAAAAAAATATTTCTACGATCGAAGATCCCGTTGAAATAGCATTACCGGGGATTAATCAAGTGAATGCAAACCCCAAAATCGGCTTAGATTTTTCAACCGCTTTACGATCTTTTTTGCGACAAGATCCAGACATCATCATGATCGGTGAAATTCGTGATGCGATGACAGCACAAATCGCTTTACAAGCGGCACAAACCGGACATTTGGTTTTATCGACGTTGCATACCAATTATGCTATTGAGGCAATACATCGCTTACAATCTCTCGGTATCACGGATTACTCGATGCTAAATTCTATTTCATTCATCATCGCACAACGTTTAGTACGTCAATTATGCCGTTACTGCAAACAAGCTGATCAATTCGCTTACCGCGCTGTCGGATGCGAACATTGTCGCGAAGGCTATCATGACCGTATTGGCATTTTCGAATGCATCCCCATCACACCTTCTCTTGCACAACTCATTGCAACGAGCGCTTCCACTCCCCATTTAATCGATGAAATCAAAAAATCAGGCTGGATTTCTTTGCGTGATGCCGGCATGCAAATGGTACAGCAAGGCATCACCACCGCCACAGAAATAACGCGCGTGCTAGGCACAGAGGAAAGATCATGACTTTTTCATCAACCCTCCATTTTTTTCATCGCATACATCAACGTTATCAAGAAAAAAAGAAAATGACTGCATTGGATTTTGTTATTTTTTGGCGACAATTTGCCACATTAATGATGGCCAATATTCCGATTATTCAAGCTTGTGACGTCTTAGAAAAAAGCCAATCGAAAAAATCTTTTCAATTATTAATTCAAAAAATAAAACATGAATTATTAAGCGGAAAAAATTTATTTCAAATTTTACGTCATTATAAAAATGATTTCAGTGAACTAACTTGCCAATTAATTCGCATGGGTGAACACACTGGAAAATTAGATTTTATATTATGCACGATTGCCGACCATCAAGAAAAAAATCTCGCCTTCAGAAAAAAAATCAAGCAAGCTTTATTTTATCCTTGTTTATTATCGCTATTCATTTTTGCACTGACTTTTTTCATGTTTCTATTTATTATTCCTCGTTTTGCTGAATTATTTCAGCAAGCACACATCCAATTACCTCTTTTAACGTTGTGGATTTTTTTGGTTGCAACACAACTGAACCAACATGGTTTGATGATCATCGTATTCATGAGTTGCGTGGGAATCACACTGTATCATTACTTCCCCGTTCTCATGCAATCTCCTTTACGAAAAATTATTAACCGATTGCCATTAATCGCCTCCCATCATAAGAAAATAATATTAGCTCACTTTGCACGTCATCTCGCCATCGCATTGAGTGCAGGTATTCCGATCAAAGAAGCGTTGCGATTAAGCGCTCATGTCGATTCATCTCACCCTTTCACTCAAACAATTCACGCTTTACATCAACAAATAAACAGTGGCTTTTCACTTCATCGTGCCATGACGCATTTACCTGCTTTTCCAGACATCATGATACAAATGATTAAAATCGGCGAAGAAACAGGCATGCTCGAAAAAATGCTAAATAAAACAGCTGATTTTTTTGAATCAGAAATCGATGCGTTTTTAAATCAACTAGGCTTACTCTTAGAACCCTTGATTATGATAATACTTGGTGTTTTAATCGGTGGATTAGTCATCAGTCTGTATTTACCCATTTTTAAATTAGGAAGTACTCTATAATCATGGATATTGTGCTGTTTTTCTCAAGTCATTCCGAACTATTTTTAATCGTCGTCGGCCTGTTTTCTTTGTTCATTGGTAGCTTCTTGAATGTCGTTATTTATCGTCTACCACGCATGATGGAAATTAGCTGGAGCGAAGAGTGTCGTGTTTATCTTGGATTAAAGCCCCATACCGAAATTGAAAAATTAAATCTTTATTTACCTTTTTCGCATTGCCCTAAATGTAAAAAAAATATTCGTCCTTGGCATAATATTCCTCTTATTAGCTTTTTTTGGCTGCATGGACATTGCGCGTATTGCAATGCACGCATTTCCATTCGCTATCCCTTAGTAGAAGCCTTAACTTGCTTAGTTTCTGTTTATGTCGCTTGGAAGTTTGGTTTCGCTTGGCAAACATTCGCTGCTTTATTATTTACTTGGATTAGTATTTGTCTCACTTTTATTGACCTTGATTACCATTTATTACCCGACCAACTAACGCTTTCATTACTTTGGCTAGGATTGTTTTTTAGTTTATTCACCCTTTTTACGGACACGCATCAAGCCATTATTGGCGCCATGGCGGGCTATCTTATTTTCGCCGTCATTCAATGGGTATTTGGCCAGCTAACCGGAAAAACAGGCATGGGGCAGGGTGATTATAAATTCCTCGCCGCGCAGGGCGCTTTTTTAGGATGGAAAATGTTACCGCTAGTCATTTTACTCGCTTCATTCAGTGGCATTATTTTTGCTTTAACTCACATGGCGATCAAACGCCACTTTAAAAGTATTCCCTTACCTTTTGGTCCGTATTTGGCAATTGCAGGATGGATTGCTTTGTTGTGGGGTAACGAAATCATGCAATATTATCTCTCTGAATTCATTGTGTGACGCTGATGCTAGTCATTGGATTAACCGGTGGTATTGGTTCAGGCAAATCAACCGTCTCTCATTTATTCGCACAATTAGGTGTGCCGATTATTGATGCCGATCTGATTGCACGACAAATCACGGAATCGAATGATCAAGCATTATCAAGCATCATTGAACATTTTGGAAAAAAAATAGTATCAGAAAACGGCGCGCTCAATCGAGCCGTATTACGCGACATAATCTTCAATCATCCGCCTGAACGGCTTTGGTTAGAAGATTTATTGCACCCCCTCATTCGCGAAGAAATGCAGCAACAAATTAGGCAATTATCCGAACCTTATTGCATTGCGGTGATTCCCCTTTTATTAGAAGTTGAATTTCATTCATTTATTAATCGTATTTTAGTGGTAGATGCGCCGGAAAACTTACAAATAGAACGAACGCGTCATCGCGATCAAATTCAATCATCGCAAATTGAAGCTATTTTAAAAACACAAGCCCATCGTCATGATCGAATCGCGCGTGCTCATGATGTGATTGTGAATGATGGGACATTAGAGGACTTGATTCCTCAAGTCGAAAAGTTACATCAGCAGTATCTTAAGCTGAGCAAGTCTTATTCATCGTAGAAAATTTGCCCATTCAGCCCTCCAATAGGCCATTCTTTCGTGATATCCTATGCCATTTATGCAATGATGACGTATTGGGACTCTTCCAGACGCCAGTGGTTAGGTAACTTATTTTTTATGACAGACACTATTATTTACGAACATCCAGTAAACGAAATTATTCGTGTCTGCTTGCGCTTGGAGCAATTATTTCAGCACATTGATTATCAACTAAATGATTTATCTAAACTAGGGACGCGGCACTTAATTCATTTGATTATTCACGTGCTGCACATTTTAGATCGTCCCGATCTCAAGGCAAAATTAGCGAAAGAATTAAGCTATCATCTTGCACATCTCATGCGTTATGGGCATTCGACAGAAATTGATCAAAATAAATTGCACGCCTTCACACAACAATTAGAAGAACATTCCCGCAATCTCATTGATAGCAGTGGCAAAATTGGCCAACGCCTGCGAGAAGTAGAATTACTGAATAATTTGCGCTTACATCTCGCCACACCCGGCGGAGGTTGTGGTTTTGACATTCCGCTTTATCATTACTGGCTTGAACAAGCCGATCAAATTCGCGAAGAAACCATTACGAACTGGCTCAGTGATTTCACTCAAATTAAAACGGTTACGACGCTCATTCTCGATTTGGTTCGAAAAAGTGCTCGAATCGAGCAAAAAAAAGCGGTTCACGGATTTCATCAAGAATTATTAGATCCGCAATTAAATTTGAGAATGATTCGAATTGGCATTACAAGGGACATCCCCACCTATCCTGAAATCAGTATTGGCAGGCACTTCCTAAGCGTTCGGTTTTTTTCCCCTCATATTGAAAAACGAGCCGTTCAATACACTGAAAATTTACCTTTTTGGATCGCTTATTGTAATACTTAATTCACCTTTAAAGAGCCGCAGGATTACCAAACTTATTCGGACCTTGCGTTCCTTCAATCACCATAAAATATAAAATAACCAGAAAACCAATCAGGGGCACTAATAATATTAGACCTAACCAGCCCGAGATATTGTCATCGTGCAATCTTCTAACCATCACCGCAATCGATGGCAACAAAAGCGCCAACGCTAAAATCCCGGATAAAACAGGACTAATCATGGAGGCAATGATATTCACGATGGTGGCAAACAAACAAAACCACCAATATTCTGATCGAGTTGCTCTGCCCGTAAAATCTGCGTATTTGGTAAAACAGGTTTTGATGGAAGTTTGAAAATTCATTTTCATCTCCTTATGATGGCATCTTTAGGAATACTATCCTGATGACATGACCAGATGCAAATTAATTGTATTTTTATGGGACACTCTTCCAGAACTTTCATTGAGATTCATTGAGATTCATTGATAGCAGAATCTTATTAAGGGTTATGTTAATATTCTCGGCCTGTGAGTGGAGTCTATTTGATGAAAATAACCAAAGCTATTTTTCCTGTCGCAGGATTAGGAACGCGGTTTTTACCTGCAACAAAAGCCAATCCAAAAGAAATGTTACCCATTGTTGATAAACCGCTGATTCAATATGCGGTTGAAGAAGCCGTCACAGCCGGTATTACCGAATTAATTTTCGTCACCAACAGTAGCAAACGTGCTATTGAGGATCATTTTGATTCCAATTTTGAATTAGAAGCAACCTTGCAAGAAAAAGGCAAGCAAGCCTTACTCAATATTGTGAAAGATATTTTACCCGACGGGGTGTCATGTGCTTATATTCGTCAAAAATCTCCTCAAGGATTAGGTCATGCCGTTTTATGTGCGAAACAACTTTCCCTGAATGAACCCGTTGCTGTCTTATTAGCCGATGACTTAATCGATGGTGGAACGAATCCCTGCCTCAAACAAATGGTCGATGTCTTTAATGAAAAACAATCCAGCATCATTGCCGTACAAAAAATTGCGGCAACAGAAACAGAAAAATATGGAATTGTTGATGTACCCACAGAAACACCACTCACTCTTATTCGTGGCATTGTTGAAAAACCGTCTCCCCAGCAAGCTCCTTCGCACTTAGGTGTGGTCGGACGTTACATTTTAACACCTCGTATATTTGGCTTACTCGAAAAAACAAAAAAAGGTTCCGGTGGCGAAATTCAATTAACCGATGCGATTGCTCAATTACTTTTAGAAGAACCTGTTTACGCATTTCAATTTCAAGGCAAACGTTACGATTGCGGTAATAAATTAGGTTATCTTGAAGCAACCATTGCTTATGCCCTCAAACACCCTGAATTATCTGCCGACTTCAAACATACTTTGGAGAGTTTTGTGACATGAAGCTTGTGCGCGCATTCACTCGACACGATTATTTCCTCTATTTTTTTGCAATCAGTGCGAGCATCTTATTATCTGTTTGGATTGACTCGCATGAAACCGTGATCAATCCCGATGCCATTTGTTATTTACTCAGTGCAGAAACCATTGGTTCGGTCGGTTTACATGGTGCCATGCACCTTTGTGGGCAAGCGCAATGGCCATTTTATCCCTTATTAATTTATAGCGTTGTTCAGATCAGTCATGTTTCTTATCTCGCGAGTGCTTATATCTTAAATAGCTTTTTTTCGCTACTTTCTGTGCTGGCCTTCATTTTCATTGTAAAAGAACTAGGAGGTTGTAAACGGACATTATGGCTTGCAGCGGGCGTCATTTTACTCTCGCATCAATTTAACGGCGTGCGTGAATATATTATTCGTGATCATGGATTTTGGGCATGTTATTTAATTTCATTTGTTTTTTTGTTGCGTTATTTCGAACACCCACGACGACTCACCGCATTGGCATTCAGTTTCAGCCTGTTGATGGCTGCACTCTTTCGTATCGAAGGCATCATTTTTCTCATCACCTTACCTTTTTTATCTTGGCTCACACCACGTATTTCTTTTTCTGAAAAATTACAGCGTTTTATTTTATTAAATTTACTGATCATCATCATTACGTTCATGGCTGGTGGTTATCTTTTATTTCATCCTCAACCCATCGATCAGCTGGGTCGTCTCGCCGATCTTTCTCAACAATTACAACACGGCGCAACCTTGATTGTTGATCGTTTCACCTCGATGAAAATAGCCTTATCAAAATATGTTCTACCTACCGATTCCATCAATGATGCTGGATTAGTGTTAATCTTAGTTTTTCTTGGTTGGTATATCATCAGCGTCATTAACAATTTATCGTGGATATATGCTTTCTTAGTGCTTTATGCTTGGAAAAATGCCGTCACTTCATTTAAACCCTCTGCTCGCCTTGTTTTATACGGTTATCTTTTTACAAACATCATCATTACTTTATTTTTTCTAATTGAGCGTGGATTTCTTTCTAATCGATATTTATTAGCCTTATCTTTCATTTTTATGTTATGGGTTCCTTTTGCACTGAATGCCCTTATCGAACAAGGTTCGTCCCTGCGTCATCGTTTATTTTTATGGTTCACTCTGTTTTTGATTGTGCTCACATCACTGGGTGGCATTTTTGATTTTGGTTATTCTAAAACTTACATTCGCGAGGCGGGTCATTGGTTAGCCGTTAACACACCACCTCAAGCCGCTTTATTTTCAAATCAATATCAAGTTTTGTATTATTCACAACGTTTTGGTAATCGTATTTTTGATACCTTTCGCAATTATGCAAATACCGATCTCACTGATCCGACTCAATGGAAAAAATACGATTATTTCGCTTTCCAATTCAGCCACAATAAAAATGCACCTCCTTTTTTGCATCCGATGAATTTAATGAAACGCTTGCAAGTTTTTCAAAATCAACGTGGCGATCGTGTTGAAATTTATAAGAGGATATCAAATTGAGTATTACTGTCATTGGAGCGGGTTATGTCGGTTTAGTCACAGGGGCTTGTTTTGCTGAATTAGGCAATCGTGTCACTTGTGTCGATGTCAATGAAACGAAAATCGAAAATTTAAAAAAAGGGTTGTTACCGATTTATGAACCGGGTCTTGAATCATTAGTTATCAATAATCAACAACAAGGTCGTTTGCATTTTGCAAAATCATTAGCGGAAGTCCCTTTTGATTCTCGCGTTATCTTTATTGCTGTTGGCACACCGAGCAATAAAGACGGTGCCGCAGATATTCAATATGTGTTAGAAGCAGCGCGAGATATTGGCAAACATATTAAGCAATATGCCGTGATTGTCGATAAATCCACTGTCCCGGTGGGGATGGCTGATCAAGTCACAGCAATCATTCAAGATGAATTAAAAAAACGTCACCTGGATATTTCATTTGATGTCGTCAGCAATCCTGAGTTTTTGCGTGAAGGTGCAGCTATTGAAGATTTCATGCGCCCCGATCGTGTCATTGTGGGTCTTTCATCTAACAATGCAAAAACCATTATGCTCGATTTATATTTACCCATCTTACGTAATCCTGAACGCATTTATTTTATGAATGTCAAAGATGCTGAAATGACAAAATATGCAGCCAATGCCATGTTAGCAACTCGTATTTCATTCATGAATGAATTATCTGTTATTTGCGAACGCATGGGTGTTGATATTGAAAATGTGCGAGTCGGTATGGGTTCTGATTCTCGCATTGGTAATGCGTTTCTCAATGCCGGTTGTGGTTATGGTGGATCGTGTTTTCCCAAAGATGTACGTGCTTTAGTGAAAATGGCCGAACAATATGGCGTTGATCCTTTCATACTCAATGCAGTCGAACAACGCAATTTCCTCCAAAAACAAATTCTTTCGCAAAAAGTCACCGCTATTTTTGGTGATAATTTATCCGGTATCACGTTGGGCGTATGGGGACTTTCTTTTAAGCCAGGCACAGACGATATGCGCGAAGCTTCTTCACTGGTATTCATCGAAAATATCCTGGAACGCGGTGGGCAAATTAAAGCCTATGATCCTGCGGCGATGTCTGTCGCACGTGATTTGTTGCCGAAAAAATGGTTTGATGAAAAAAAACTCACCTTCACCACCGATCAATATGATGCATTAAAAGAAGCCGATGCCTTAGCACTCATCACCGAATGGAAACCTTTTTGTTATCCCGATATTCATGCCATGAAAAATTTGATGCGTCGTCATATTATTCTAGATGGCCGCAACCAATATGATCCCCACTACCTTCGCGCAGCCGGATTTGAGTATTATGGGATTGGGAGATAAGTTTACCTTAATCAAAACATCTTATAATTAAACCTCTTTTCATGTTTGATTTTAATGGCAACATAATAAAAAATGACGCTCTCTTTTTTTGTCGTGATTAGATGAATTGTTTTCTGGGACTCGTCGGGCTTCGCCCTCCTGCGCTTGTACTTGCAAAAAACAATTCATCTAATCACGACAAAAAAAGAGAGCGCATAAAAAACAAAAAGAATTTTATTCCATGAAACGATCAAGAGCGCCACTATAATGCAACGAAAAAATGTCATTCTCCTGGATATGGATGGATGTATTCTTCCCGGAAAAAATTTAAAAAAACAATCCCCGTCTACCAACTTAAAAAACCCTCACGCTATTGTCAATCACAGCACCGAAGACATTGTTAATTACAATGAAAAGCTTCTAGAAAAACAAAAAAACAATATTTTAACAAATCAATATAACGAGGTTATCCTTGCTTATGGCTCCAATCGAACCGATTTTTATCTGGATTATTTAAATGCTACAAAAAATGGTAATGGCTCACTGGTTCCCGTTCTACCCGCCATAGAAAATTTTTTCAAAACAGCCTTACCACATGTTCACATCTCATCAGATTTTTTCTTAATGGCAGATATTTATGGCAACAAAGAAGATGGCCGTACTTATAAAGAAATGGAAGCGATTTATTCTGGTCGATCCACTTTAGAAAAGGAGAAATGCGCTCACTCTTTATTTGATTCTAGTAAAATTTCTCTTATTTATACTCATGCACATCGTGCTGCCACTTTGAATCCGGATTGCCAAATCACACTTGATTTTTACGATGACTATCTTGTTATTTTATTTTTTGTTGGCAAATTTTTCAATCGTCATCCTGAATTACTTCCTAACAATCTGATATTGAATTTATTTCACTATGCTGATAAAAAATCTACCTGTATTGATGCGGCCACCACTCAAGGAACAGGTTTTATCGATACGAATTATCGTTCGAGTATCCTTTATTTAGCTGAAAAATTTTCTATTTTGGTTTCTGAAGAAGAAAAATCTGATCGTCGCAGTAAAAAAACTCAACGAAAAATCCTTTCTCTAGATAATAACTATATCAATGAAAACAAGAGAAAACTCATGACCATACCGATTAAAACATCTAATCAAACATATATTGAAAACACCATCCCTTCCGCTGATTTTTTAAATGATTTTCAAACGTTTCGCACGAATTCGATACAAAAAAATCAAGCTCCTTTATCTGAGAGTCCAGCATTAGATCAACCAACCACTCAAACTGAATCATTGAACAACTCTCAAACAAAAATAGAGTCATCTATTCTACCAAATGGATCACATTTTAAATCTTTATCATTTTTGAACCACTGCACAACATGGATGGGAAAACATCCTGTTTTCACCGGAATTGGCATTGGGTTATTCACAATCGGTTTATTGGCGATCATTGGCGCTTCTTGTGGTTTTGCCGCGGCTCCTATCTTTGGTGCATTCGCAGCAGTGACGGGTGGCGTATTAGGAACAGGCACGATAGGAATAGTCGTAGGTGGTACCATCTTAGCCGTCAGTGCGGCGATATCAGGTGCGATATTAGGTGCCGGGGTGGGAAGAGCATTAAATAAAACAAGTGTAAATGAGGAAAAAAAATTCACGCCGCCTGGGAGGATAACTGTTAGCAACAATCAAATAAACGAACGCCTTGGTTCATCTAAACAAGCCGAAAAAAATAACGCACATTCCTCAGATGGTGATCACAATCCGCTGAAAAATTCAATGGAGCCTTCTGGTGACACCACACCTTCACCTAATTTTGATTTTGAACCAGCCTCCTCCCGCCCCCGCATTTAGCGTACTCTAGGGGTAGATGATGAGATAGATGGTGCTTGGGTTCCCGTTTTTTCTTCTTTAAAAGTCTTCGATGCTTCAGCAGGCGTCAATTTCTTCTCCTCCTGTTCAATCATCTGAACCCTCCTCTTAGCCCGTGATATTTCTGCGTCTTTTGCCTCAATTTGCTTATCCACTTGATACACTTCATATGTTGCATTAATAATGCCTTTTGTTGCTTCAACGTCTTTTTCATTCGTTTTATCCAAGACTTTCTTTTGTATATCACCTACCTTCGATTTATCGAGTGCACTAATTTCACTAGGTTTTAAAATTCGTTCACCATCCCTTTTTATAATTTCACTATTAAAAAAATTTATTTGCGCCATGACGTTATTTCTATTTACTACTATTTCAGCAACTTGATCTTTAGCAACCTGATCTTTAGCAATGTCAGAATAAACGCCTTTTGCTTCTTTTTTAGCCTCATCAATGGCATGCATGATAACTTTATTTATATCTGACTGTGCTAACACATTGACATTGACCAGAGACGTCATCAACGCTTCTTTGAGATCCTCATGATTCACTACTTTTCCATTCATATCTTTTGCAACATTTAATTTTTCACTGTATTTTGATTTATCTTCGAGTTCCTTTTTCATTTCATTGATACCAGATTGTTCCTTTTCGTTTAAAATCTGCTTTTCATTTTCTTGTGCTTTAATTAATTTTTCATTCACCGAGCCAAGCGAAACAACGCGTTCTTTATCATTTTTCAACTCCATTGAGTATATTGAAATGTATGTTTCAATATTCCTTCTTTCCAAATCATCGATGCTTTTATCTTTCAAATTTTCATTAAGATCCTTAACTATTTGTTCTTTCTCTGCCAGTTTCTTTTCTATCTTTTCAATTTCATTCTTTTGATGGCGCAGCTCAATCACTTCATTATGAGCAGATGCCATTTTTTGTTGATAAACAAGCAATTTATTTTCATAGTTCTTCTCTAATTCATTATATTCCGCTACTCCCTTTTCGAATTCAGGATTCTTTCTCTGATCTTGAAAGGCACCGCTACTTTTCGTATATTCTTCCACCACTTGATCAACCACATTTCTGCGATGATCTTGAGTTTCTTTTGAAATTTGATCAACTATCACTTGCGCCTCTTTAAATTTAGTTTCACGAATATCTTTTAATTCTTTTTTTTCATCTTCTAATTGAGTTATAAATACAAAAAGTTCAGTTTTTTGTTCTGTCAATTTTAACAGTAGCTGTTTGTTTACATCTATTCCTGTTTGTTGTGATACAAGATCAACTTGCTTGCGCATATCTTCCATAAACTCTTCTCTTTCCAGCTTAGCTTTTTTATCCATCTCTTTCAGAAACGCTTCTTTCTCTTTATGTTGATTCATCACTTCAATATTAATCTGCCACTGAATCCATTTCATTATAGAAACAATGAGTAGCTCAGCTTGCATTTCTTCTTGGAGTCTTTTTTTTGTTTCTGGGTCATTAGGATCTGATAAATTCACAGGACCCTTCATCTTGAGACTTTCAATTTTTGGTATCAGACTTTTCTTCAAATCATTATCTGAGTACGCATCTTTTCCACTTAAGTCAGTCATATACTCTTCCTCACAGGGGCAATCTGATAAGATTGATATCAGCGTTTTTATTTGGTTAACGTCTTTATGAAAGTATAGCAATTATTTACACTTATCTAGGCTGAGGAGTTTTCAAAATAATCTCATCAAAATCAAAAACTTGGATAGTTTATTTTACCCCCCCCTCCTTTCTCCTAATAACCTCCTATACTTAGTTCATGACTTCAAAACGAGAACATATGCATTTATGGCAGAAACTGAAAAATCGATAATGGAAGCAGGATCTTTTAAAGAAGGCGCCCGCGCTGATCAATTATCAGGCTTTCCTGATTTTTTTATTAAGGCCTCTACTAAGATTGGTGAAGATAGCGGCGCCTTAATTTCATTTCGCGCAGGCCAGGCACCGCGATTAGATCCCGATATCCCTGTTTCTCCCAAGCCCATGTCCATCAAAACAAAAACATGCACCACAGAACAAGGCATTCCTTTATTGGCAGGTTATATTGCCGTTGATGGAAAAACGTTTGGACGCAAAGGCAGTGATACGGATGAGAGTGTCACGGAACATAATAAAGAAAAATTATTACATGATGGCAACCAAGCTGAAGCAAACAAATATTCTAGCTGTCAATTGAAAATTAAATGGAGTGAACTAAATAACGATATTGAAAATGGTAACTATTCCGCAACAAAAACTGCAGATGGTTATTTAGAATTTAAACCCACGCATATTAAAAATGATGATTTTGCCAATGCAAATCCTGGGACACGCAACGAACTTTTATTTCGAGTCAAACTTGATGACATCATGTATGATAACAAAATCTTATCCGTTGAATATCGCCATACTCAAAATGAAAAGTTTAAGCCACTTGAGGTTGTCGGTTACGAAGGCCATCCGATAACGGGTGATGCCGATATGCTTGCGGTTCTGCCTTCTGTCAGTCAATTAACAAAGCTTGATGAAATAACAAAAGGCAACCTGCACAAACCATTTCATGCTGGAAAAGTCGATCAGGATGGAACACCCTCTGAACGAATGCAATTAGCAACACTCTATCTTTTAATGAAAAGCGATCTAAACAACAAACCCATCGACCCGAAACAAATGGATAGAAAAATCGAAAAATTATTTAAAAAACATCCGGAAATTGCAGCAAGCGGCATTATCTCGCCTTATGAATTATTTGTTTTACTTAAAGTCAACAAGATGGTGTCCAAAGGTTTCACTTCGGATTCAGGTGCAGAAAAATTAATTCGCCATGGTGCTGAAACAGGTAACCCAGGAAAACCTTCTGACTTAAATGGTAATATTTTCCATATTTGGAATGGTAAAACTTATCTCACCGAAAATGAAACACAATTAAGAGATTTTTATTTACAAGCCGATCTGTTAGCCAAAAATTATTTGCCTGTTCATCCTAAATGGAATATGGAAATTTGGTCCCCCGTCATTGAAAAACAAATTCAATTAGGTCAAGAAAAATATATTCCTCCGGAAACATTATCCAATTATCGTGTGCATCATGCCTTAAAATCAATCGAGGAAGAATACAACAAAGCAAATCCTGACATCACAAAAATTGCATTATTAAGCAAAGAAATTGATCGACCCAAATTAAAAGAATTTTATATCAATTTATTAAAAATTGATCCAGCTGAGTTAGCACCATTAAAAAATTCATCCGATGACGCTATTAAAATGAAAGAAATTCCCATTTCGAATAAAATACGTCAGCATAATAATAGCGGTGGAAAATTAGTTAATTCAGGTGCTTCACTGGTTTCGGAAAATTTTTTAATTGAATTTAAAAACAAATTAAATGCTAAACATGAAATCAAATCTGAAATTGAGGCGATTGTTACGCCTTCAAATAAAATGAAAAACGCTTTTAATACTGCGGGTATATTGGCGAATCTACCCAAAGGAAAAATCAATCAAACTAAAGAGCAATTAGCACAGCATCTACCTGAGATTAATGGAGCCCCCAAGATTGAAGAATCTAACAAACCCAAAATAACATTTGGATTGGGGACTAAATCTAAATCCTCTGATACAATAAGATCAAGGCTTCGACCTGATGATCGACAACCCACGACGAAGATCAAACCCGACTAATACCATCATTTCAAGAGGTATTCACCACATGGACCAAGACGCATCCCTGATCGAGATGGAAAAACTAGCAGATCACCTCATCCCCCTCGCAAAAGAAATCGAGGATGGCGCACTCCTCGAGAAATTCCTCGATTGCTGGACAGTGCTGTATCAATTAAATCATCCTGAGATATTGAAACGACTCGACCCGTCGGCCGATTTACCTTATGAAAAAGCAAAACGGACAGAACAATTAGAAAAGTATCTAGATAAGATTCAGAAAAAAGCGCCTCAAAGCGCTTTTCCACAAACAATCAGGGATTTTATGGCAAAGCATCCCCTGTATTTTGGACGATCTTGATGGCTCTCTGCTTCTGAAATGCCGCCATTTCGTAAACACCCGATAATTTTTTTGCTGCATAATAAGCACAGCCAATTAATGCATGTTCCTGATTACATAAAACACCCAGCGGATATTTCTGACGTTGTTTGAAATAAGCAGGCGACGCGTGAATACCTGCAAAAAAATCAGGACGATCGAAAGCAGCGAGGTGATGCAAGCTCACTCCTCCTGTTATCCATACGCCACTTTCCGGCATAAAAGATAACTGCACCGTGCCAACAAATAAACCTAAATACCAAGCAAACGTATCTAATACCTCATTCGCCTGACCCGCTCGGATTTTTTGACCGACTTCTTCGGGTGTATTCACATCACTGGCTGGATAAAAAAATTGATGGAGATTCAGCATTCCCTGACCCGTTAAGATTTTTTCAAAAGTAACGGATTGATCGGCTTGCGCCAACGTTTCACCACGCAAAAATCGCATTAATTCACGATGACATCCGAGACGCATGGGATCCGCCATGGGCGGACTGACGATACCTATCAATCCCATTTCATTTTGAGCAAACCAAAAATCGCCATTCGGAAATAGGACGCCATCTTTTAAACCTAATCCTGTTCCCACGCCTAACGCCACTCGTCGACCATACTTCTCAATTGGCGCAGCATTTAAGCGTTTCACATTGTCAGCTTGATTCATGTAAGAAGTAAAAGTAGCGCAAATCACCGAAGCATAATCATGAATAACTGCAAAAGAAGGCCATTTCTTTTGTGCCGCAAATTTTGAAAAAGACATTTCATAAGGATAATTATTTTCATGAAATAATGTTTCGCCATCATAAAAACCGGCTGCACCAATGCAAATCGCATCAGCGGATGCCATATCAAAATCGAGACCGACTTCCAATTGATGCACTAAATTTTCCAGCGAATTCGCTTCAATTAATTTCATTGAATATTTTTTCTTGCAAACAAAATGCTCTGTCACTGCATCATAATCAATTAAACCCGCTGTGCATTTGGTTGCCCCTAAATCCCATGTAATAAATTGTTTTAACATCATGTATTATCCCGCCTGATAATCGGAAGCTGTTTCTAAAGAGGTTTCAGCAGGTTGGCCAATGTCACGCAACGGCAATCGTTTACGAATATTTTGTTCGATTTGTTCTAACGTCACGCCTTTGGTTTCAGGTACTTTGTAATAACAAAACACAAGACTGAGACCACACATCACCGCATAAAATAAAAATGTCGCACTGGGGCCAACATAATCGAGCAAGGTTAGAAAAGTTGCGGAAACAACAAAATTCCAAAACCAACAACTAAAAATCGCGACACCCATCGCCGTTGCACGCACTTCTAGTGGAAATATTTCAGAAATCATCAACCACAAAATCGCTCCCAAACTAAAAGCAAAGCAAATGATGTAAGTCAATGTACAAACCATCGCTATCCAACGTAAAAAAGCAACCTCGGGACCCATTTGGAAAATCAAACTTAATGATAATAAGCTTACACCCATGCCGATTAATCCTGTCAACAATAATGGGCGACGTCCTACTTTATCCAGGTAAAATATCGCAATGAAAGTTGCCAGCACATTGACCACTCCGACCCCAACCGTTGCCAAAATAGAACTGGAGGTATCTTGAAATCCAGCGAGCTGGAAGAGTGAAGGCGCATAATAAATAATGGTATTAATGCCGGTGATTTGTTGAATGAATCCTAACATCGACCCTAAAAACAAAACCGGCAAAATCCACGGTTTAAAAATTTCGCGAAAACTAGCTTGTTTGATTTGCAAACTGCGCTTAATTTCATTGATTTCATGAGAGACATCGCTCAAATTTCTCAATTTTTTTAAGATAGCGGAAGCCTGATCCAATCGATTTTGCTTGATCAACCAACGCGGACTTTCTGGCAAAAAAATCATGCCAATACTTAATAAAATCGCTGGAATTAAGCCAATGCCAAACATCCAACGCCACGAACCGTCAATATTCGTAAAAATGTAATTAATGATATAAGAGCATAAAATACCAATGGTGATCGCTAATTGATTCAAGGTCACCAAGGCCCCTCTCAATTCAAACGGCGACACTTCAGCGATATAAAGCGGGGCCGTATAAGATCCCATACCGATCGCCAAACCGATCATTAAGCGTCCAATGAGGATAATAGAGACTTGGCTAGCAAAAGAAGCCGTCAAGGTTCCCATCGTAAATAAGCCTGAAACGATCAACATAAGCCGCTTACGGCCAAAACGATCCGTGAGCCTGCCACTCAAGGGGGAACCCAACATAGCCCCTAATAGCACGCTACTGACGATTAATTCTTTCATGGCAGTAGAGACCAAAAAATCCTTTTCAATGAAGAGCAAAGCACCGGAAATAATCCCCGTATCAAAGCCAAATAATAAGCCGACGATGGCAGCAATAGCGGAAGCGGAATAGACATACAAACGCGGGTATTTAGGTTGCATAAGAAATAGTCCTATGACGCAAAAATAATCCCCCCTAGTAACATGGATTTAGGGGGAGTGCAAGTATGAGAAACGAGAGGCTAGCCTAATGAATTCACATGGATCGTCTATAATTAATAAAAATATTCGATAAAACGAGGGTGATTCGATGCCTAAGAGCAAGCTTAAAGGTACTGTCCGTAACGATATTTCTGTTATTAAGTCTAATACGAATGGCAATGATTTGATTATTGGTGATATTCATGGAAATAAAACAGCATTAGAAAGCGTGATACAAAGATTAGGTGAACATGATCGATTATTTTTAGTTGGGGATTTAACTGATCGCGGCAAAGATAGTCCTGGCGTCATTAAAACAATTATAGATTTTCAGCAAAAGAACCCAGGAAGATTGCATGTCATTCGAGGTAACCATGAAACAATGTGCTTAGACAGTATTGCTGGCTTAGAAATACTGGCAAAAAATTTAAAAGAAATTGGTCGAAAAGAAAAGACCGTTAGCTTGTTGGATGATATTTCAAAAAAAAGCAATAAAGATCTAGAGAAGCAATACGGTAACAAATGGGAAATGGTAAGTAACGTTGCAATGCATGGATCAGCAAGAAATGGTGGCGATTGGTTAGTTAGATTATTTAGAAACGAATTAGAAAGCGGCAAAATAACAGTTAATCAGGAAAATGGAAAAGTGACGTATCACGAAAATAGCGAAATAAAGATGATAAAAGATTTCATGAATCAATTACCTTATATCATCCATGCGGAAGGAAACAAGCCTTTTAATGTGGCACATGCAGACATGCCTTTTAATGATAATGAATTACAAAAAAGGATTAAAAATAAAACCTTTTCTTTAACTGCTGAAGAAAAAATATATGCAACTTGGGCTAGAGAAGGAAGCAAAAACAACCCCATCCAAAACTCAGGTAGAAATAATTTATCAACCACAACCTATGTTGGACATAGCATTATTGCGTATGGGGGAACACCGGTTGTTAGACGTACCAATACAATTGATTTAGATATCGAAGCAAGTACTAAAAATTGTTTTTTAGTAGCGAATCATACGCAAGGAAAATGTGATTTTATTGGAATAAGCCCTGATGTTGAAAAAGAAGCAAGAGAAAATAAGCACTTAAAAAAAGCGAATGGTGAGTTAGATCAATATTTCGATGTGCAAAAAAAATTATCTGCGTTTTTAGAAGATATTAAACAATGTGAAACTGTTAAAAGCTATGCAACAAAACTTCATGAATGGTCAAACAAACTCAATCAAGCAAAACTTCCACATCAATATGCTTTCTCTATAGATAAATTGGGAAAATATGCCATTGAAAATAAAGCTCTCTCTGAGAATTTAACTAAAAAACTAACCAACCCCGCGAAACAACGCAGGCTAAAAAATACGCTCACTAACTTACGGAATAAATCAAATCATCCCACCACCCAGGAAAAGAAACCAACTTCACCCAATCCTTTCAGCTTCTTTTCAGCAAAACGAGAAGAAGCAAAAAAACCAATACCGACCGTCTCTGCCGAGGAGTCTGTTGAGAAAAAACGGGCACTTTAATCCTTTAAAACGGGCGTTGCTGCTTGCTGGAGTGGATTTTTTCTTTTTCGTCACTATTTTCGGACACGCCAACCACGGGATCGAAAATTTTTTGACCACTTTTCTTTTTGAAAGAATCACTCTTCTGAGATTTTTCTCGAGAAAGAGTGCTTCTCTTTTTATAATTTTCTCGAGAAGAAGAATTGCTTTGAACTGAAGAACCCCGATCCTGAAAAACGTTATTTTGAGAATTCTCCTCTTCTTCAGATTTAAATATGGTTGGAAATTTTTTATTAATATATTCACAAAAGCAAGCAACTGGATAAAGCAAAGCCACCACCAGAATAATGGGCGCGGCAACAAATAACAATAATCCGATAAGAATTTTTTTTCCAATGCTACTTTGCTCAGTTGTTTCTGATTGATTTTGATTAGAAGTACCCGGCGTTGTTTCAACAGAAAACTCAGGCTTTGGGGTTTGGATAGAATGAACTTGGCTCAAAAGATTTTCTTCATTCGGTCGGATTGGCGTTGTTTCATGTGGCTGTTGTTCAGGAGATAGAACTTTTCCAAGGTTCTTCCATTCTTTAATAATCGGAATAATTGGATCTTTGCTACTAATACTAATCTTATAAAAGAATTCACATAAATCTTTATTTCCTTTTAAAATATTCTCCATTAAAAGAGAATCCTCGCTCAATTTTTCGATAGCATCTCTATAGCCTGAAATGGTTGTTTTTTCCTCTTTCGTTAATTCTGAAACTTTAAAAGATTTTTTTGAAGGTATCTTAAGTGACGAACACATCTCTCTTGTCATTTGAGATAATCTTTCTTGTTTTTTGGCATCTAATTTACGAACAAATTCCTCAAGCTTCTTATTTTCCGATAAAGGTGCTGAAAAAAAATCGCTGTTTTCTTTAACAAATTGCAGTGCTAGATCAACCTTTAGTTTATAATTTGCATCAGATATTTTTTTAGTAAAATTATTAATCCTATCTAAATCATAGGGTTTTTCAAAAACTCTCTCAAGATTTCTATCAATTTTTCTGATCCATTTTTCTTTTCTTTCTGATGGGTTTCCTTGATTTTCATTTCTTATTTGCTTACAAGATGCTCTTTCTATATCAGCATCCTTGTATATTTCGATTATTCTCTCTGAAATACTTTTTTTAGATTTGCAACCACGTAACGCGTTAATACCAAGCGAATCGACAAATTCTTCTATTAAATAGGATTCATGCTTATTATTTTCGATATTTTCCAAATGATCATTCATTATTTTAATCAAATCACCCTGATAATTGACCTCATAGAGATCATTCACTCCTACTATCAACCCAAGATATGCCTCTCTTGCTTTCAAAGCATCTTGATTGACAGAACGAAGATTTTTTTGAAATTCGTCATCTTTGAATATGGGATTTTTATTTTTTTCTTCTTCAATTATAAGATCAACCTTGATGCTTTCCCATTTTTGCAGCATCGCGTTATCATCGGGGCGTTCATGAATTTCAAATTTTGTCGCCAAATTTAATGTTTCAATAATACGGCCTGCAAGACTTTTCCCTTCAATAAAACTATTTTCAGTTTTAAATACTATCTCTCCTTTATTAGAATAAGCCGTGCACTGCTCCTCAATATACTCCCAAGCTTCCTTTCCTTTACCATTATCCCTGATTTCAAAAGAAAGACATCCCAATTTTAATATTTCTGCCGCTGTTTTTGCTTCTTCATATATATCTGTTTTTAAATCAACAAATTTACCTTTAGAATTAAACTTTTCTGGCGCAGCAATATGCAGAGTTCCCATGGTCGTAAGCGGATCTCCTATTTTGCAACATTGGTCAAAATCAATCAGATAAATATTTCTACGCTGATCAATCAAAATATTCGCTGTTTTCACATCAAGATGCGCATAATTTTTAAGGTGAAGCATCTGCAATGCACGTTTTATTTGGATAATAATTTTCAAACGATCTAATAAAGAAAATTCATTCGATTTATTTTTTAATTCTTCATCAAGAGATTTCCCATTAATATAAGGGAAAATAACCCATTTTCCATCAGCTGTTAATGCAGCTTTATATCCTGCTTGCTCAGCACTTATCTTTTCTTTTTTTGCCAATTCTTTTTTATTATTATGATATTTTTTTATTACGTGAATTTTATGGGTTTCAACAACTAAGGTTTTTGATCCCTTAATGGGTTTCATACGAACTGTCTTATTAATAATACCAGCACCACCAGACCCCAATTCCGAATCAAAAATTTCATATCGATTTTCATTTTGGTTTGATTTGCTTTTATTCCTTTTTATTGCACGTACTAGCTGAAATGAAATTTTTTTAATTTCATTGTCTAGCGTTATTTCGACAGTTTGTCTCCCCATACAATTGAGCAAAATTTCTTCTGGAATAGGTGGATTTTGTTCTTCTAAGAGCTGATAAAAAATCTGATTCTGAAGTTTATTATTTATAAGATTGAATTGACGTGGGTCAACCCTCCCAAGACTAATAATCTCCTGATCAGATTTTAGTGGCGGATCATTTCTTTCAAACATTATTAATATTTCCCCGTGTTAATATTTCCCCGTCGCGTTAATTTTGCTTTAATTTCTTAGTAATCATAGTCAGTATAATCGCAACATATTAACAACAAATTAAAACCACAATTTAAAAATGGTGGCCACATGTGAATTGCAACAACACCTTTCACAGGAGAAACATAAAAATAAAATCAAATAGTTAAACACCAACCTCGGCAATGTTTAGCTTGACGTCATTGGGGCATCATGTTTTTAACTATCAAAATATCTTATTTTTCAAAGCGAAGAGCAATCATTATGAATAAGATCGCCACACATGAGAATTTTTTATTCACGTCATCTTATAATTTGTCATTTCTGCGAAAGCACAATACTTGTTTAATTAATAAAGCTTCTCATTTTCAAAAAAGGGCTGCGTACAAAAAAGCGGCGTCATGAATGTGCCATTTTTTTTCACCCCTTCAACCCCCATCTTTTTTCGTCTCTCACCGCTTGAATTCGCCGATCAAACCTCTCCCTTACCAAATTTTCACTTTCATTCTCTCGGGAAGAAAATGTTAGAAAATCTTTTTTAAGATGCGCCATCATCAAATACGATGCTTGAACAATGGCAGATCTTGACTTGGATTCGTCCTTTATTCTTGCTTCAGCTATATCAAAAATACCATTTAAACAATCATGCCAATTTAATATTTCGTTTTCTTTTTCTGTATGCGTTTTAATTAAGTCGAGGATTTGCTTATGGCCATGAGCTGCAATATAAATGACACTTTCACCATTTTTCTCAGGAATCATCACGGCTGTTCTATTCCAGAATTTAAAAAAGCGGTCACCCCATTCTTCAGGTTCTGTTCGTAATATTCGATTTATTTCTTCCTGGAGAAAGAAAACACAACGTTTAGCATTTTCATTTATCCTCTTCGCAAATTGAACCCAATCAGATTCGGCAGAAACATGCTCGCTAGAGAAAAGCTCCATGGAATGACGATAATTGATAAATGCGGAAAGCATTTTAAGACATTTATCAAAATTTTTATTGCTAATTTGCATAACAAAATATTCATCATCGGTTACCGCTTCGTTTTGCACGTGATAAACAGGTACTCTTACTTTTCGATGAGATATCAAGCAATGATGGAAAATTTGTGGAATTTCTTTGTGCTGATGCGAAAAAGAAACATTCAATTTTGACAAATCCAGATAAGCATCTTCAGCAGAAATATTGACCCGAAGACCCAGCGACTGACACATCGCTTCTAGTTTAATTAAATTCCAATTTTCCACCAGCGTTGCTCGACTACGAACTTCCATCTCTTTTTCTAGCAAAGCAATTAATTGATCCAACAAATTTTCATTAATATAGACCATATACTCCATCGTACGATGTGCTTCATCTTCATATTTAACTAAGTACGATTGATGGCTCTCATCATCTTCACTATTTTTAAATTTCTCAATATAATTAGTTAATACTGTTAAAAATGGCATGTCTGCTGAGAAGCGAATACCAATCCCTCTTTTCTTTTCTGCCGTCGTGGATTCTCTTACCAACATTCGTTCATCTTTCAATTTGCTTTTTAAATACTCGGTTAACTCCGCAACATTACGATTTAACAAAATTATTTTGTCCTCACTCTTTTTATCAAGACACATCGCCATGTAACATTTTTCTGATAAAGACGGATTGATTGGATGATAAATGACACAGCCGGTCATCACATCAAGCGGCGAGAAAGCCGCTTGCGATATCTTTACTCTTTCATTTATCTTTCTTTCACCATGATGAATCGCGTAAAAAACAGCACTAGAAGAATCCCCGTACGGTAATAAATGAGGAACAACATGTGAATGCGTATCGCCCACTAAAATACTCACATCAATCGAATGCTTTTCACCACCCATTACCACAGAAGGTTCCTCTAATAATGCATAATAAGCCTGCTCATGCTCTTCTGGCGTGGAGCGATCATGAGAATTCACATGATAAATTCTCACCTGCTTTTCCCGATGATGATTGATGATAAATGAAAACGATTGCAAATCGTTTTGTATCTTTATCTTGTCTTTTTCAATAAGACGATGTGCGCAATAATCTTTATGCGACAAAGGAACACCACGAAAGCCCTCTCGCTCTCGATATAATAAAACATTGCCATGTTGTGAAGATAAAAAATACCAATCTTTCAAAAAACCATCGCATTTTGTTTGATAACTATTTCTTTCACTTATTTTTCTAACCAAATAATAGGGGAGATTATGTATTAAGCCAGCCTGATGCCAAGGCAATTTAGCAAGATCCTCTTTCAACTCACCATCATCGTTCGCAAGTTCTGATAAATTAATTTTCTGATCATGTTGAGGGTCTATATCATTAACAATACGAACCCATTTCATCTTTTCTTTTTCATAAAAATAATATCCTGGATTTTTAACGATACTATTCTCAAACGCCATCATGTAATAAACATGACCTAATAATTTTTTTTCCAATTCTTCCCCAACACCTTGCAATAAAATAACATCGGGATGTTGTTCTTGAAGAAAATTTTTAAGGGAATAAAGAACCTCCTCTGCAGGCCTAGGAAAAAACTCTTTTCCACTGGTAAGGCCTTGAACTGAAACATTCCAACTAA
>CAYTKY010000027.1:0-25510 GCA_964438435.1 uncultured Coxiellaceae bacterium
TTTTGCGTATTGCACAGCATCGGGATCTTTATCAAAAGCAATTAAACGTCCTTTATCACTTAAACGATTCAAAATAGCTTGAGAATGATTACCACGACCGAAAGTCGCATCGACATAAATGCCATCTCTCGAAGTGATGAGATGCTCAAGTGCTTCTTCCAGTAAAACTGGAACATGTTGATCGAAAATTTCTGTCATGCGCCAAGCTGCCATTGTGTCGTTGACTCCCTTTGCATCATAACGAAATTGATTTCACCTCTTCTGGTAAAGTGGATTCATTCGCACTGGATTCTTCTTTCAACCAAATATGGCGAGATTCCTGCCAATGCGTTTCATCCCACAATTCAAATTTCTTTCCTTGACCCACTAAAACGACACTTTTATCTAATTTTGCATATTCACGTAATAAAGTCGGCAATAATACCCGACCTTGATTATCTATTTCCACATCGGTTGCATGCCCCATCAGTAAGCGTTGAATACGTCTTGCCGCTGGATTAAAACTTGGCAAGCCTGCTAATTTCTTTTCAATCACTTCCCATTCAGGTAGCGGATAGAGCAATAAACACAATTCTTCTGTATCGATCGTTAACACAATTTTATTTTGACTCTCTAATTGGAAACGCTCACGATACCGGGTCGGCATAACGATTCTACCTTTTGCATCAATGTTAATCCCGGTGATACCGCGAAACATCGTTTGCCCCCTTAACCAGAGAACCTACAAAAAATCCTTGTAAGTAAGATTAAATATACCACAAATTTCCACTATGCAACACTTTTTACCACAATTTTCCACTCCAACCGCTCAATGAATTTTATCAATACCAACCATCTCACTGATGAGGCGCTCTTTAAAACGGATACAGGAAAAGCTTAGGTCTACTCTATTGGCGGCGTGACAGACAATGCGCTAGGTAAATGCAAGCAAGCTTTGTATTATAAATTCTTATCAAAAAATTCCTTCACGATTTTTTGGCCATCTTTAATTGATTCGCCATGCGCGACATCTTCGACAAAAATAAATTGCGCTTGCGGATTGTGACGCAATGATTCTTGCAACAACAAGCCGTGCTTAAATGGAACCACATTATCTTGTTTAGAATAAATTAATAAAATAGGCATTTTTAATTTTTCTGCTGATTTTGCAGGTGAAACAGCTTGAATGTCGTAGCGCAAAAAAAGCCATGCCCAACATCTTGTTAATTGTGTTAACGGATATTTTAGCAATGGAATACGATAATGATCATTAGCCATCCAAGATAATTGAGCATATGCTGACTCAACAACCACCGCTTTAATTTTCGACGTTTCTGCAGCAGCCATCAATGCAATAGCACCGCCCATCGAGAGACCCCACACACCCACTTCATGAATACCTTTTTTGTCTAAATAATCAATTGCCGCTAAGACATCTAATATTTCATCTCGGCCAACTGTTGAATGACTTCCACTACTTTGGCCAAGATAACGAAAATCAATAAAAAGCAAATGATAGTTAGGATGCAAAAAAATACGTGATGGCAAGATATCTCCTTTATCGGCAGGGTACCCGTGCAGCAAAATAATTGTTTTAGCCTGCGGAAAAGGGCTAGGAATAAACCAGCCGTGAATCAAAACATGATCTTTTGTTGAAAATGAAATTGATTCATAAGCCAAACCATACGCCTCTGGCGTCACGTTGCTACGGATTTTAGTGGGGCGGATCACATTATAAAATCCCCACAAGGAAAGACCTAAAAGAAAAATAATAATACTGATAATAATATTGATCATTGTCATCATGACATCTTTCATCACTTTGCTATCCGATTGTTTAATTTTGAGTCAGTCGATAAGCCGGGTTCTGTCGTGGATAATCATTTCTCTAGTATGTTTGTCGCCAAACATATCATGCGACCTACCCAAACTCAGTGCGGGTCACACTATTGAGTTTATATTTGGTCTTGCTCCAAGTGGGGTTTACCTTGCCATTCTTGTTACCAATCATGCGGTGCGCTCTTACCGCACCTTTTCACCCTTACCCTTCGTTAAAAGGGCGGTTTGTTTCTGTAGCACTTTCCGTAGGCTCACGCCTCCCAGGTATTACCTGGCACTTTACCCTATGGAGCCCGGACTTTCCTCTCCACTTAAAATAAAGCAGAGCGATTACCTAACTGACTCGGAGTCTATTTTAGCATAAAATACGCCTCAAACGAACTCCCATTTCAGAGATGATCATGATTGATGTTGATAAAATTGTTACCATTTCATTAAAAGAAAATCATGCAAGACAAAATCAAACACAAAAAGAATTAGAGAAACTGCAATTAAAAACAGACTTTTTTTTCGCTCAACGTGATGAAGGGCACGAAGAACGTGGATGCTTTCACTCTCATAGCCGTGTTTGCAAACAAGCACTCGATGAACATTGCCGATCAATTCTTGTTTTTGAAGATGATGTGAAAATCCTACCTTTTCAACAAAAGCAAATTGAACAAATTAATACGTTTATCGAAAAAAAATCTTCCCATTTTGATTTACTTTACCTCGGATTAATTATCGGAAAAATGTGGTTTTGTGGTTATCGCTCTATTGTTCGATCAAAAGGCTCTGGCGCTCATGCTTACATTTTATCTCAACGAGGAATGGAGACGTTAGCCCATTATGAATACGATGGCCAACCGATCGATAAAATTATGAAACATCACCTCAAATGTTACAGTGTTTTCCCCATCATTGCAGAACAACATCCCGTTACGTTATTTAAAAGTGATATTGCTTGTTCACGTTTCACTGATGAAATCAAAGATGAATTATTTTGGAAAAACAACTATCGCAAACAAAAATGGTTATTATGGAAATATTTCTATAAATCACTTGGATCACTTCTCACTTAACTGCTTTTTTTTCAGAGCCGATTCATATAATACATTTTTACGCTCACCCGTAATTTTGCTAGCCAACATCGCCGCTTGCTTGAGAGGTAGCGCTTCCAAAAGAATATCTAACACATTTTCGGGAATCACTTCTTTGCTGATATTTACTTTTTCTTCTTCTCCTGCAACAAGAATCACCAGCTCTCCTCGTACTTCTTCAGCATGAGATGAAAAATATTCAATTAAATCTCCTATCGGACGATTTAATATCGTTTCATATATTTTTGTAAGTTCACGCGCAACGACCGCTTTTCTTTCACGACCAAAAACATCTGCCATAGTTCCTAATGCCGACAATAAGCGATGAGGTGCTTCATAAAAAACCATCGTACGAGTTTCATAACGCAATACGGACAAACGATGATGACGCGCTTCTTGTTTAGCAGGCAAAAATCCTTCGAAAATAAATTTATCGCAAGGTAATCCTGCAACACTCAATGCAGTAATGGCTGCACACGCGCCGGGAACAGGAACAATTTGAATTCCATTCGCTTTTGCTTCTCTGATTAAAAGAAAACCAGGATCACTAATCAGTGGTGTACCCGCATCACTAATCAGCGCGATCGATTCGCCTTGTTGTAAATAGTTTAAAATTGCTTTCAAACGCTCACGCTCATTAAATTCGTGCATAGAGATGATTGATTTATCAATCCCGTAATGCTTTAATAGCGGAATCGCATGTCGACTATCTTCTGCCGCAATCAAATTCACTTTTTTCAATACTTCAATCGCGCGTAGCGTGATGTCTTGTAGATTACCAATCGGTGTAGCAACAACGTATAATGTACCTATTCTATTATTTTGCATAGCGAGCTACTTCTTCATGAATAATTTAATCAACAAAATGCTAATAATGATAATTGCCGGAATGGGATTAATCAGCTGTTCTTCTCTTTTATCACCCCACTCATCTCAACCAAACCTATCTGGTCAATATCATAGCGCTTTATGGGAAGGAGACACTACTGCTATTTGGAATCATTTACAACAACAATCGACCCGTCAATTGAATCAAATGCAAACAACAACCACCACTGCTTCAGAACACGCATGGATTCAATTAGCCTTGATAGCAAAACAAAAAAAAATCAGCACACCGCAATTAGCAAGTGAATTAATGGCGTGGCGAGCACAATATTCCGCCCATCCTGGCAATCAACTTTTCCCAAACAATACGACATTAATGCAATTACAATCAGCAGCACGCCCTCGACAAATTGCGATTTTATTACCCCAAAATGGGCCTTATGCTTCTTCCGGGCAATCGGTACGTGAAGGCTTGTTGAATGCTTATTATGCAAGCTCCGTTACCAACAAACAAAATGTGAAATTTTACGATACAACTCAGACATCAAGCATACGCACACTTTATCAACGAGCACTCTCAGAAGGAGCTGACTTTGTGATCGGACCTTTAATCAAAAAGGATGTCAAAGACCTGAGTCAACAAGGATCATTCAATACACTAACGCTAGGGCTCAACTATACGGATAATACGCTGCCTACCAATTTTTTTGAATTTGGTTTATTACCCGAAGATGAAGCGACACAAATCGCAAATCGTGCTTACCAAGCTGGTCTTTCACATGCCATTATTATTGCACCACAAAATGCTTGGGGGAAGCGGCTGGTTTCTGCTTTTTCTTCCCGTTGGCAAGCATTAGGTGGAGATATTAAAGAAACATGGCTTTACACATCGCCGGTTAATTTTAATCAAGATATTGCGCATTTATTAAGAGTCAGTGCTGAAGCCGACAAGGCATTAATGGAAAACAATAATAACAAAGCCACACTTGAACATCAGCGACGACAAGACTTTGATGTGATATTTCTATTTTCACAACCCGCTTATGCACGCTTAATTGTTCCTTTGTTGCGATATTATTACGCAGACCATATTCCTATTTACGCGACATCCTCCGTTTACAGCGGCAACCCTGACCCTACTAAAGACATCGATTTAAACGGTGTCATTATTTGCGATATTCCACGCAAACAAGGTGAATCATCAAATCGTCTTTATGCTGTTGGACAAGATGCTTATTTGCTGAGTCAATCATTACCGCGACTCATCAAAATACCTGCTTTTCCAATATATGGCTCAACGGGCGCCCTGGTCTTTTCTGAACAACAAAAAATCCATCGCCGAACACCTTGTCGTGCTATTCGCAATGGACTCCTTTAACCGCCAACAACAGGGGAAATTAGCAGAGCAGCGTGCCTACGCTTTTTTACAAGCAAAAGGCTTAAGGCTAATCAAACAAAATTATCGTTGCCCGCATGGAGAGGTTGACTTAATCATGCAGGATCAGGATGATATGGTGTTTGTCGAAGTCCGCAGTCGCACGAGCACTGATTATGGCAATGCATTAGAATCAGTCAACAAAACGAAAAGAATAAAGTTAATTAAAACAGCACTGCACTTTTTACAAAAAACGAATTTATTGTACAAAATGAATAGCCGATTTGACATCATTGCGATACATCCTGTTCATGGCAAAATGCAACTTCAATGGATCAAAAATGCATTTTCATTAGAGGGTAATATATTTTAGATATGAATAATTTGATTGAACGTATCAAAATCAATTTCACAGAAAGCATACAAACGAAAATTAATTCGGCTGATACGCTCATCAATATTATTGCGGAAGCCAGTGAAGAGGTTGTTCAAGCATTATTAGAAGGTCATAAAATTTTAAGTTGTGGTAATGGAGGCTCGGCTTGTGATGCTTTGCATTTTACCGCACAAATGCTAAATCGATTTAAACAAGAACGCCCTGGCCTACCCGCCATCACACTGAGCGCCGACATACCCACACTGACCGCCATTGCAAACGACTATCATTTTAGTGATATTTTTGCAAAACAAATTCGTACGATTGGGCAAACAGGTGATTTATTGCTTGTCATGACCACCAGTGGAAATTCAGCGAATATTATTAATGCGGTTAAGGCAGCGCATGATAAAAACATGAATGTTATTGCGCTCACCGGTTATGACGGTGGTAAAATCGTCGATTATTTACATGAAAAAGATATTGAAATACGTGTGCCCGCACATGATACAGCACGCATTCAAGAAACACATTTACTTATTATTCATTGCATTTGCGACATTATAGATTTTCGATTATTTGGTCACGGGGAAACAATAACATGAAAAAATTAATTCAACACACACTACTCGTCACAGGATTAACGTTGTCATTGCAGGGTTGTATTTTTGTAGCTGGCGCCGCTGTAGGTGCAGCAGCCATTGCTGTTGTTTATGATCATCGTACAATACAAAGTGTTTTTGAAGATACACAGATTGCTAATAAAGTAATTGAAAAACTTCGAACAATTCCGGCTATTCGCGATGAAAGTCACGTCGAAGTCACTGTTTTCAATGGTATCGTTTTATTAACCGGCGAAACACCGAATGCAAGATTAAAAGCGTTGGCGGAAGAACTTACAAAATCAGTCCCTGACGTCACGCGTGTTTATAACCAACTTTCTTTACAAGGTCCAACGTCTACTTTAACACGCACCAGTGACTCTTGGATCACCACAAAAATTAAAAGCGAAATGCTGGCAACAGAAGATTTGAAATCGGGCAGCATTAAAGTTGTCACTGAAAATGGTATCGTATATTTGATGGGCATGGTGAGCCGTCAACAAGCAGATATCGCTGTCGATATAGCAAGACAAGTATCAGGTGTTCAGAAAGTCATTAAGATATTTCAATATACTAATTAGAGTTGTCTCATTCAGAATTCAGAACTCAGAACTCATTATTTGCTTTTGCGAAATAACGTGAAGGCATTTCTTATTCTACTAACTTCAAGAATGGTTTTTGTTTATTACTCACCTCACTTGAAGCTACTTCTGAGTTAACAGATACCGTAACAAGTCCATCAATTGCCTTAAGAGAAGCACTACTGCCTCCATCAAAATCCGTTTCTTCTTCTGCATCAAAGAAAAGGCCCTCGCCATTTTCTTCTGCATACACAGCCAAAATAGCTTTAACGGGGGCGGAAATCATATGGATGACGCCTGAAAACGAAGCTTTGAAATCAACCGATTCATTTGAAATTTTCAAATCACGTATTGCGGCAGATGAAATATTAAATACAATCTCACCACCATCAATATATTCTTGAGGAACCTTACACTGTGGATGATATGCATCGATCACCAAAATAGGCGTACAGGCACTATCTACAATCCATTGGTAAAATGCGCGCAATAAATAAGGCCTATTTGATAGCATACGATTTATTCTCCTTTAACCTGCTATTTCTTTAATTTGTTTTCTTAATTCCTGTTCTGCTTCAGTAAGGCTGGCTTGAAACGAATCGCGTTGAAAAACTCGATCAGCATATCGATTAATAACTTTTGTTTCCGTTGGAGAAAAAGTAATACCCCATAGCGGCAATCTCCATAAAATGGGCGCAATGCAGCAATCAATTAAGGTAAATTCATCACCCAAAAAGTAGGGGTGCGCATTAAAAACAGGTATCAATTGCGCAATGTAGCCTGCCAATTCCTTGGTCGATGCTTTTAAATCTGATTTACTTGATTCAATTTTTCGAATCAAGGGGATCCATTCACGATCAAATCGGTAAATGATTAATCGCGCTCTTGCTCTTGCAACAGGATAAACTGGCATTAAAGGTGGATGGGGAAAGCGTTCATCCAAATATTCCGTGATAATATTAGCTTCATATAAAGCTAACTCCCTATCGATTAACGTCGGAACACTGCCATAAGGGTTTAATTCGAGCAAGTCCTCTGGTTTTCCTCGTGATTCAACATTAATAACATCATAAGAAACCCCTTTCTCAGCGAGTACAATACGCACGCGATGACTGAGGACATCAACCGCCCCAGAGTAAAGCGTCATGACAGATCGTTTATTGGTAATAACAGCCACGCTAGCTTCCTCATAAACAGGTTTAAGTTTAAGTCATTCTTTACGAAATAATAAGAAATATGGCTGGGGGACTAGGATTCGAACCTAGGTTAACGGAGTCAGAGTCCGCTGTCCTACCACTAGACGATCCCCCAATCACTGGAGAAACCCGTCTTTCCTCCCCAATATCATTGCAGACAATGTCATAGCATAAAAATCTCGTACAATGACACAGGTTTGTAACACTCTCATCGTTATCGTTTAGAGTATTGCGTACCTTTACGAGCCTTATGTTTACCCACTTTTTTACGTTCAACTTCTCGCGCATCACGTGTTAAATAGCCCACTTGACGCAACATTTTTCTAACCGTATTGCCCGATGAGCTACCGCTAGCTGAACCATCTTCTTCATCATATTCAACTAATGCTCTTGCGATACCATGGCGAATAGCGCCCGCCTGCCCATTCATACCCCCTCCGTCTACAGTGACATGTATATCAAAATGACGCTGCAATCCGGTTACAACGAGTGGTTGACGAACAATCATACGAGCCGTTTCACGACCAAAATATTCATCCAAAGAGCGATCATTAACAATAATGGCTCCTTTGCCAGGCTTTAAAAATACGCGCGCTGTTGACGTTTTACGACGACCTGTACCATAAAAATTATCTTTTGCTAATCCTGCCATAATATGTACCTTATTCTGCTACTAAATCAATAACTTCAGGTTGTTGTGCGCTATGTGGATGTTCGCTTCCTGCATAGACTTTTAATTTACTCAACACCGCTCGACCTAACGAATTTTTCGGCAACATGCCTTTTACTGCTAATTCAATAATACGAACAGGATCTTTTTCATGCAGCTTTTCAAAAGTGATTTCTTTAATACCACCTGGGTAACCAGAATGGCTATAATATACTTTGTCTTGCTCCTTTTTGCCGGTCACTTTAATCTGCGAAGCATTAATAACGACAATATAATCCCCTGCATCTGCATGAGGAGTAAATTCTGGTTTGTGTTTACCGCGCAAATACTTAGCAATTTGGCTAGCCAATCTACCGAGCACTTTGCCTGAAGCATCAACGAGATACCACTTATGTTCACTGTTTTCACTGGTTGCAAAATACGTTTTCATCGTCAATCCTAAATAGAAAAAGAGAAACCCTAAAAGCGCCAGAATTGTATAGTAACCCACTAAAACAAGCAAGTGAGAATCCTAAAAAATCCGCAAATGTTTCGGATTATCGCGAACGAGAAATTTTTATTTTCCTGCGAACACCTTACTTCCAAACCCCGAAGAAATACTGCAATAAATAGCTTGATTCACGCCAATAGCAACTCTAACAATCCTGCTATCAAAATCTTATCTGCACCACAAAACCTCGTTTTTCCCGGCTTTTTATGACTTTTGATGAAAATAATTTAAAAAAACGACAAAAAACTCTCGCAAATTTCCATAAAAATGCTATTTTATTTAGTGTCTTTTTTACATTTAATGAGGAAAAAACATGGCCGTCAAAAAAACTGCTAAAGCGAAAAGGAAGTCTTCTAACGGAAAAACAGCTGTTAAATTAGCGCCGAAAAAAATTCCACAAGTCAAAGATCCTTTATCAAAAAGTGGAATGATCAAGACCATCACCGATGTGACCTGTCTCCCCAAAAGAGATATCGTCAATGTACTTGACTGCCTCACACAAGTGATCGAAAAACACGTTAAAACAGGCGGCCCAGGCATATTTGTTTTACCAGGGTTGATGAAAATTAGCGTGGTAAAAAAGCCAGCAAGACCGGCTCGTAAAGGTGTTAATCCTTTCACGGGTGAAGAAATTATGATTAAAGCAAAACCCGCTTATAAGGCTGTTAAAATTAAAGCCCTCAAAAAATTAAAAGAGATGGTTGTCTAATCACAACAAGCTACATCTTTTCAAGAAAATCCCCTTTTTGCTTTTCAGAAAGGGGATTTTTTATAGCCGCTCATGACCGCCTAGTTCATCCCGCACCACTTGCGCTAAGCGTTCTGCTAGTTGGCGAACATGGCCTTCGTTTTGCCCTTCAACCATGACACGAATCAAAGGCTCTGTCCCTGACCGACGCAATAAAACACGACCCTTACCAAGTTCTTTTTTAGCTTCTTCAACAGCTTGCTGAATACGAAAAGTATCGATTCCTGTTTGTTGCGCAACTTGAACATTCAGTAAAACTTGTGGATATTTAATTAATCCAGACCGGATATCAGCCAGCGATAGATTTTGTTGTTTCATCGCAGCCAACACTTGTAGTGCCGTAATAATGCCGTCACCCGTGCTGGTCATATCTAAACAAACAATATGACCAGAAGGTTCGCCGCCAAAATACCAACGACGTTTCATTAATTCATTCATAATATGACGATCGCCAACAGGCACACGAATAAATTCTAATCCTAGTTGATTAAGCGCTTGCTCAAACCCAAGATTCGACATCACCGTGCCTACCACACCCCCTCTCAATAATCCACGCATCACGTGATGTTTGATGATGACATACAACAATTCATCACCATCTAAAATATGCCCTTGATGATCAACCATCACGACACGATCACCATCGCCATCTAATGCAATGCCTAAGTCGGCGTGATGTTCTAAAACATGATTACGTACAACTTCAGGATGTGTTGCGCCGCAGTTTAAATTAATATTTAATCCGTTGGGTTCAACACCAATCTCAATCACTTCTGCGCCTAATTCACGCAATACATTGGGGGCAATATGGTAAGCAGCGCCTTGCGCACAATCGACCACCATTTTCAGCCCATTCAGCGTGATGTCAGAAGAAACGGTACTCTTGCAAAATTCAATATAACGACCAGGCGCATCGACAATACGAATAGCTTTACCTAACTCAGCTGAATCAACCGTTGTCATAGGTTGCTCTAATTGCTCTTCAATGGCTTGCTCAATCTCATCAGGTAACTTTGTACCTTGCGACGAGAAAAATTTAATTCCATTGTCGTAAAAAGGATTATGTGAAGCACTGATGACGATTCCTGCTTGCGCACGTAACGTACGCGTCAAATAAGAAATCGCCGGCGTGGGCATAGGACCTAATAAATGCGTATCAATTCCTGCTGCAGATAACCCTGACTCAAGAACAGATTCAAACATATAACCCGAAATACGCGTATCTTTACCGATCAGCACCTTACCACTGCCTTGACGTGCAAGCACCTTCCCAACAGCCCATCCTAGTTTCAAAACAAACTCAGGCGTGATAGGCCAAACACCAACGCGACCGCGAATACCATCTGTGCCAAAATAACGCCGCATTTGATGTGTTGAGTCAATCATTCGGTAGCACTCGTATTTGCAGGAGCAGCCCCTTCATCACCATCTAACTTAATCGGTTTCTTTTTTTCTTCGGGCACCATCACTTCCTCTTGCTTGCCAGAGGCCGGTGTTTTTGTACTACGCCAACCAGAAGGTTCGCGCACAGGACGACCCTCCATGACATCTTTAATTTGCTCCTGACCAATTGTTTCGTATTTAACAAGAGCCTGCGCCATCGTATGTAATTTTTCGATATTTTCATGAAGAATTTTTTGTGCGCGTTGATAATTGCGTTCAATAATATTACGAACTTCTGCATCAACAACACTTGCTGTCGCTTCAGAAACTTCTTTATGACGTGTTATCGCATGGCCTAAAAAGACTTCTTCATCATTTCCACCCAGTGTCAGTGGACCTACTTTTTCAGAAAGACCCCACTTAGTGACCATATTACGAGCAATTTCACTTGCTTTTTGAATATCGTTTGAAGCGCCCGTCGTGACTTTATCACCACCAAAAATAATTTCTTCCGCCAATCGACCGCCAAAAAGGCTTGAAATTTTACTGTCTAGATATTCTCTTGTGTAATTGTAACGATCCCCTTCTGGCAAAAACATCGTGACACCTAATGCCCGTCCTCGAGGAATAATCGTTACTTTGTGGACAGGATCATGCTCTGGAACAAGCAGACCCACAATCGCATGACCCGCTTCGTGATAAGCAGTCAGTTTCTTTTCTTCCTCTGTCATCACCATCGAGCGCCGTTCAGCTCCCATAATGATTTTATCTTTTGCCTTTTCAAAATCTTCCATATCAACAACACGTTTGTTTGCACGCGCTGCAAATAAGGCGGCTTCATTGACAATATTCGCTAAATCAGCGCCTGAAAAGCCGGGAGTACTACGTGCAATCACACTAACATCGACATCATTTGCTAATGGAACTTTACGACTATGTACTTTTAAAATTTGTTCACGACCCCGTACATCTGGCAATCCAACCACCACTTGACGGTCAAAGCGACCTGGCCGCAATAATGCGGGATCTAACACATCGGGTCTATTCGTGGCCGCAACAACGATGACACCTTCATTACCCTGAAAGCCATCCATTTCAACAAGCAATTGGTTCAATGTTTGCTCACGCTCGTCATGCCCCCCGCCTAAACCAGCGCCACGATGACGTCCCACCGCATCAATTTCATCGATGAAAATAATGCAAGGCGCTTGTTTTTTGGCTTGATCAAACATATCACGAACGCGCGAAGCACCTACCCCTACAAACATTTCAACAAAATCAGACCCTGATATAGTAAAGAAAGGGACTTTTGCTTCACCCGCCACTGCGCGTGCAAGCAAGGTTTTACCTGTTCCAGGTGGGCCGACCAACAGAACACCGCGTGGAATTTTGCCGCCCAACCGCTGAAACTTGCCAGGATCTTTTAAAAAATCAACGAGCTCTTTTACTTCTTCTTTAGCTTCTTCACAACCCGCTACATCTGAAAACGTAATTTTGACTTGATCCGCATTTAATAAACGCGCGCGACTACGTCCAAATGAAAAAGCGCCGCCTTTACCAACGCCTGCCTGTTGCCTTAAGACATAAATCCAAATAGCAAATAAAACAATCCAAGGCAGCAAGCTAAGTAAATGCATCATTAATCCCGGTTGGTCCGGTTGTTTTCCTTTAATGACCACGCCTTTGGTAATCATTTGCTGTAATAACACATCATCCTGGCGCATGGGGAGGTAAGTCGTAAAAGTCTTATCGTTATCAAAAATACCGTTTACATTTTGCTCAGAAATAGTGACTGATTTCACTTCGCCTTGTTTGACTTTATCAACCAATTCAGAATAACTGATGCGCTCTTCTGCCTCTCGATGGGTTCCAAAATTGTTAAAAACGGAAATTAGAATAATCGCAATAACTATCCATAAAAGCAGCGTTTTAATTGTATCATTCACGTTGATTGACCTCTTTTAAAAGCATTATCAGAAGCACCAGAAGAATTCATCATACCTAATTATCGCTTGTTAAAACACCCCTACAGTATCCTGAAACCATTCCTTTTCTCAGGATAACCTTTCCTTTGCCAGCACATAGACTTCCCGTGATCGATCCCTCGAAGCTTTTGGTTTGCGAATGATCACCGATTTAAAGTGTCGTTTTAATTCTGAAAGAAAAGCATCAAACCCTTCACCTTGAAAAGCTTTTGTTAAAAACCCGCTGCGTACTTTCGCACGCAATGCAAAATCCAATGCAAGTTCACATAAATACATTGATCGCGGAATATCGATACTTTCATTTCCACTCATGTTAGGTGCCATGTCTGAAACCACCCAATCAACATGCATTTTATTTTTTGAAAATAAAAACTCAATTAATTGTTCCATCACACTTTCATCTGTAAAATCACCTTGGATAAATTCTACGCCTTCGATAGCATCCATCGGTAATATATCTAATGAAATAATTTGCCCATGTGGTTTTATTATTTTTGATATGAATTGAGACCAACCACCTGGCGCAGCACCTAAATCGACAACAACCATGCCAGGCTTAAATAAACGATCACGCTCTTGTATCTCAATTAGTTTATAGACGGCACGCGATCGATAACCTTCCTGCTGTGCCCGTTGCACGTAAGTATCAGAAAAATGCTCTTTCAACCAACGGCGACTACTTTTTGTTTTGTTAGCCATTGATTAAAGGTATTCGACTTCAATAATTTCATAAACAATCGCGCCATCAGGCGTTTTTACTTCCACCGTATCTCCTTCATATTTTCCGATCAATGCACGAGCAACGGGTGATGTCACTGAAATTTTATGATTATTCAAATCGGCTTCATCTTCTCCTACAATCTGATAATGCAGTGTTTTACCTTGCTTATCAGCTACTTTAACTGAAGCACCGAAAATAACGCGGCCTGTATTTTCCATTTGTGAAATATCAATGATATGCGCCGATCCCAATTTCGATTCGATTTCTAAAATACGACCCTCAATGAATCCTTGTTGTTCGCGTGCTGCATGATATTCTGCATTTTCTTTCAAATCACCGTGAGCACGCGCTTCCGCGATGGCATTAATAATTTTTGGGCGCTCAGTATGCTTTAAGCGATTTAATTCTTCTCGCAATTTTTCTGCGCCCATTACCGTCATTGGTACTTTTTGCATCTCGATCACTCCGACATTTAATGATCATTCATCATCACAGCTTCATATCTTCAAAAAACTTTTTTACCTTATCAAACCACGAATTCGATTTCGGATTATGTTTATTGCTCGTTGACATCGTTTCTGCAAATTGCTGCAACAATTCTTTTTGTTTCGCCGTGAGATTAACCGGTGTTTCAACTTGCATTTTACACATTAAATCACCTGGATCTCCTCCTCGAACAGAAGGCACCCCAGCACCTTTCACGCGAAATACTTTTCCTGTTTGTGTTTCCACAGGAATTTTAAGTTTGACCCTGCCATTTAAGGCAGGCACTTCTAATTCACCGCCCAAAGCAGCTGTAACAAAACTCACTGGCACTTCACAATATAGATTTTTTCCATCACGCTCAAAAAGCGTATGGGGTTTCACTTGAATTTGAATATAAAGATCACCTGGCACAGCACCCGCTTCACCTGCTTCACCTTCACCACCCAGACGAATGCGATCACCCGTATCAACACCCGCAGGAATTTTGACTGATAATTTTTTATTTTGTTTATAGCGACCTCGCCCGTGACAAGTCGTACAAGGTGTTTGAATGATTTTTCCTTTGCCGTAACACGTTGGACACGTTTGTTGAACAGAGAAAAAACCCTGTTGCATGCGAATTTGCCCATAACCACCACAATCAGAGCAAGTCACCAGTGATGTACCAGGACGTGCGCCACTACCATGACAATCAGTACATTGAATAAGCGTAGGAATAGTCAATTCGGCTGTTTTACCAAATACCGCATCTTCTAATGAAATTTCTAAATTGAAATAAAGATCTGATCCGCGTTGAGGCGCATTGCGACTGCCGCCAAAAATATCTCCAAAAACATCTCCAAAAATATCACTAAAATTCATGCCGCCCATGCCACCAAATCCACCTAGATTTTCAGCACCGGCATGACCAAATTGATCGTAAGCTGCACGTCGACGATTATCCGATAATACTTCGTAAGCTTCTTTAATTTCCTTAAATTGTTCCTCTGATGCCTTATCGTTTGCATTACGATCAGGATGATGTTTCATGGCTAAGCGACGATAAGCCTTTTTAACTTCTTCGTCGCTCGCATTGCGGGAAAGTCCCAAAATTTCGTAGTAATCACGCTTAGTTGTCATAATTTATTTTTCATCACCTTAAATACTACGAATCACGTTTGGTCTCATCATCTTTAACTTCTTCAAACTCAGCATCAACAACATCATCACCTTTTGCTTTTTCGCCCGCTCCTGCCTGCTGCTGAGATGCACCCGCTTGTTCGGTTGTTTGTCCTTGCGCATACAAGCGTTCGGCCATTTTACCCGATACCTCTGTTAACTCTTTTGTTTTAGCTTCGATTTTATCTTTATCATCGGTTTTCATCGCTTCTTTTAATGCATCGATAGCACGTTCACTGGCTAAACGTTCTTCTGCTGTCACTTTATCACCCGCATCTTTCATCGCTTTCGTGATGGCATGAATCATGTTATCCGCTTGATTACGTGCACTCACTAACTCGTGAAACTTGCGATCTTCAGCTGCATTTTCTTCAGCATCTTTCATCATCTTCTTCACTTCATCTTCACTTAATCCAGAAGAAGCTTGAATACGGATTGATTGTGCTTTACCCGTTGCTTTATCTTTCGCTGAGACATGCAAGATACCATTAGCATCAATGTCAAATGTCACTTCAATTTGCGGCATACCGCGTGGTGCGGGTGGGATATCAGCCAAATCGAAACGACCTAGTGATTTATTTGCCGAAGCCATTTCACGTTCACCTTGCAATACATGAATCGTCACAGCTGTTTGATTATCCGCCGCTGTTGAAAATGTTTGCGACGCACGGGTTGGAATCGTGGTATTTTTCTCGATCAACTTGGTCATCACACCGCCCATGGTTTCAATCCCCAAAGAAAGCGGCGTCACATCTAATAAAAGAACATCTTTAATTGCACCGGATAAAACAGCGCCTTGAATAGCTGCACCCATTGCAACAGCTTCATCAGGGTTAACATCTTTACGCGGTTCTTTACCAAAGAATTTACGCACTGTTTCTTGCACGAGTGGCATACGTGTTTGACCACCCACCAAAATCACATCATCAATCTTACTGGCATCTAATCCCGCATCTTTCAAAGCCACTTTGCAAGGTTCGATCGTGCCTTGCACTAACGCTTCGACTAGTGATTCTAATTTGGCACGCGTAATTTTAACATTCATGTGCTTGGGACCAGAAGCATCTGCCGTGATGTAAGGCAAATTCACTTCTGTTTGTTGCGTCGAAGACAGCTCAATCTTTGCTTTTTCTGCTGCTTCTTTTAAGCGTTGCAACGCAAGCGGATCCGTTCTTAAATCAATGCCTGACGTGTTTTTAAATTCATCAACTAAATAATTAATTAAACGTTGATCGAAATCTTCGCCGCCTAAAAAAGTATCGCCGTTAGTTGACAACACTTCAAATTGATGTTCACCATCGACTTCTGCAATTTCGATAATGGAAATATCGAAAGTACCGCCGCCTAAATCATAAACCGCAATTTTACGATTTCCAGGCTTTTTATCCATTCCAAATGCGAGCGCTGCTGCCGTTGGTTCATTGATAATACGTTTAACTTCAAGACCCGCAATACGACCCGCATCTTTTGTTGCTTGACGTTGAGAATCATTGAAATAAGCAGGCACCGTGATCACAGCTTCTTTGACTTCATGACCCAAATAATCTTCAGCTGTCTTTTTCATCTTCATTAAAATTTGCGCAGACACTTGCGGCGGAGCAAGGCCTTTATCGCCCAACACTTGCACCCAAGCATCGCCATTATCTGCTTTGATAATCGTATAAGGCACTGTTTCTTGCGTACGACGCACCATTGATTCATCATAACGACGGCCAATTAAACGCTTGACGGCATAAATCGTATTCTTAGGATTGGTGACGGCCTGGTGCTTAGCAGGCTGCCCCACGCGCACTTCGTTGTTATCGAGATAAGCAACAATAGAAGGTGTTGTTCGCGCACCTTCGGCATTTTCAATCACTTTTACCTTCTCGCCTTCCATCACCGCCACGCAGGAATTGGTTGTACCAAGGTCTATTCCAATGATTTGATTTGTAGCCATATTTATCTCCGCTAAATTTGATCGATTTTAATTAAACATAAGGGCAATTTAGTGACTTTCAAGGTACTCACCGATTAATCTGCCTTAGAAACCACGACAAGCGCCGGCCTTAATAAACGGTTATTTAAGGTATATCCTTTTTGCAACACGGATAACACCGTACCCGGTGCAACGGTTATATCTTGCTGCATCGAGATTGCTTGTTGAAATTCAGGATTAAAAGGCTCTGATAACGGACTGATTTGTTTGATACCAAACTTTTCCATCACGGTATAAAACATTTTCAACGTCAGATCGACACCCTCTATCACCGAAGCGGCCACCTTACGCTGATCAACCGGTGTATTAGTAATGCATAATTCCAAGCTATCGATAATGGGAATTAAATCAGCCGCAAATTTTTCTAATGCATATTTATGCGCATTCGCCACATCGCGTTCTGTACGACGCAAAACATTATCATTATCTGCTTGCATACGCAGAATACGTTCCCAATACTGACTGGCTTTTTGCTCAGCTTCATCTAACTGCTTCATCAATTCTTGATAAGAAGGATGCGACAATAATTCAGTAGGATGATCGCCACTTTTTATCTCTGATTTTTTTTCTGATTCATGATCGTGTTTATCACGCGGCATGATTAAATTCTCCCTATATTGAATCGCATTTCTAAAATATAGGGGCAAAATAACAGGATTCAAGGTCTAAAAAACGCTGGTGAAATAATAGAAACTTATTCTATTCTTGGAACAGAGCGATTGGTGGGCACGCTTCGTTTTGCCTGCCCTACGGTATATGAACCGCTGAGGAGGATCCATGGCATCACAATTCGCTAAAGTGGGCATCGTTGGCCGAGTAAAAACGCAAGGCGTCATCGAAACACTGAGAACACTCATCCATTACTTACATAGTATTGACCAACCATTTCTGGTTGAGACAGAAACAGCCGAATCGTTGGATGACCCCTCTATCCCCACATTAATGCGCCAGGAATTAAGCCAAGATTGTGATTTACTGATTGTTGTCGGTGGCGATGGCAGCTTGCTGCATGCAGCTCATACGGTTGTCAATCATGAAATCCCTGTCTTAGGGATTAATCGTGGAAAATTAGGGTTTATTACCGATATTTTGCCTAAAGAATTAAATAAAATTAAAACCATCCTTGAAGGTCATTATACCCTTGAAAAACGTTTTTTACTGACAGCAAAGGTTGAACATCATGGGAAAATAGTCGGCGAAAGTGATGCGCTAAATGAAGTTGCCCTGATCCCTGACTCCATGCCGCATATGAATGAATTTGAAATTTATATCAACGATCAGTTTGTTTGCAGCCAAGATTCAGATGGCGTCATTATCGCAACACCGACCGGATCAACGGCCTATGCACTGTCTGGCGGCGGACCTATTTTGCATCCCCAATTAGATGCCATTGTCATCGTCCCCATGTTTCCTCATACATTAAGCTTGCGACCCATTGTGATAGAGGGAAACCAGCGCATCACACTGATCATTTCTCCAGACAACACCGCGACACCTCGCTTAACTTGCGATAGTCATTCTGTGATCAGCACACCCCTTGGCAGTCATATTCATATTCAGAAAAAACCAAAAGCATTACACCTCATTCACCCGTTAGATTATGATTATTACGCGAGCTTACGCAGCAAGCTGCATTGGGGACGCAAACTACATTACGTGGAGTAACGCATGCTAATACAGATTGATATTCGTGATTTAGCCACCATTGAAACACTGCATCTTCATTTAAAAAATGGCGTCACGATGATGACGGGTGAAACAGGCGCTGGTAAATCCATTTTCATCGAAGCAATAGAATTGGCATTAGGTGGACGTGCATCATCTAATATGGTTCGGCCAGGAAAAGATAAAGCTGAAATTTCATTGAGTTTTGATATTACCCAATTTCCACATGTGATCGAAAAATTAACCGCTATCGATCTTTATCACGATATTCCTGAATGCATTATTCGCCGAGTGATCACCCATGATGGTAAATCGCGTTGCTACGTCAATGGCGCACCTTCCACGCTTCCTTTTGTAAAAGAACTAGGTGACTTATTGTTTCATCTGCACGGACAACACGAACAACAAGTCTTACTGAAAACAGAGACGCAACGCGACATGCTTGATCGTTTCGCTGATCACTTACCACTGGCAGAGCAAATCAAACACGTCGCGGAAAATCACAAACAGTTAACAAGAGCAATGGCCTCATTACGCGAAAAATCACTTGATCGAGAAACGCGCCGTGATTATTTGCAATTTCAATTAAACGAATTAGATGCTATTCAATTAAAAGTCGGCGAATGGGAAATATTAGAGGCAGAACATCACCGGTTAACGCATGCAGAAGAATTAATACGACACATTCAATGTGCCATCGAGCAAATCGCGCAGGATGAAACACGCAATGTGTTATCTTTATTACATGAAATACGCAAAACATTGGAAACCATCCGACCATTGGAATCAAAAACAAATGAATGGTTGACACTCCTGCATTCAAGCACCATCCAATTAAGCGATCTATCTTCAGAATTACAAAACTATCTTGATCACAGCGAATTAGATGCTGAAAAATTACAAGCATTAGAAGAACGAGTGAGCCATATTTTCACTTTATCTCGCAAACATAAAATCACACCGCAAGAATTAATTGGATTAAAAGAACGATTATCACTGGAATTAAAAAATTTAAATTCCAGTGATGACGATTTGCAACAGCTAGAAAAAGAAATAAAAAATAAAACTGACCAGTATGAGTATTTAGCTGAAAAATTAAGTCAGCAACGCAAAATCGCCGCGTTAAAATTAGAAAAAGAAATCACAAAAACGATTCGTTCATTATCGTTACCCTACGGTGAATTTCATATTGCTTTTGAAACAGAAAATGTTTCTTTATCACCTCATGGAAAAGAAAAGATTATTTTCATGATCAAAACCAATCCTGATCAACCATTGCAACCACTTGCCAAAGTCATTTCAGGCGGCGAATTATCTCGCCTATCACTCGCTGCACATTTAGCCTTAGCTAAACGCACCACGATTCCAACGTTAGTGTTTGATGAAGTCGATACAGGATTGAGTGGTGCCACTGCTGAAAAAATTGGCAAGTTATTACGAACCTTAGGTGATTCCTACCAAGTGTTTTGCGTCACCCATCAACCGCAAGTCGCCGCTTGCGGGCACCATCATTTGTTAGTCGAAAAATATTTCGTTAATCAAACAACACACACGCGATTACGCTTACTAAACACAGAAGAAAAAACGAGTGAAATTGCGCGGATGTTGGGGGGAGAAAAAATCACGAAAAAAACGCTGGAACATGCGCGAGAAGTCTTGGGGGATCATGGTATCTAATGTCTAGATAAAGACGGGCTTTTTTCCTCCTTTTCAAGACCCGATCGCTCAACCGCTCCACCTTTAAGAGCCGCTTTGCTTTTTCCTGAAGCACCTTCGCTCTTAAAGTTTCGATCATTTGAACACCTTGGATCATTTTCTCTTTTGAGCACTTTTTCATATAAATTTTGTAGCGTTGAATCTATTTTTTGAGAACGAGAATCATTCAAGCAACGATCGCTTCCTAACTTTGTTTTTAATTCTTCCCATTCCTTGGCAATCTTCTCCAAGATTTCTATCTTTCCCGACATAGTTCTGCTAGGTAACATACTTTCTTTAAATCTATTAATCTGAGATTCTATTTTTTTTACATTCTCTTGTATTTCTTGATCAACATGTTTCCAATCGATTGGCGCAAGCGCTTTATGCTTATTGAGTTCGTCAAAAGCAAGTGACACATTTTTTTCATAAATATTTAAATTTTTCTCTAAATATTTTATTTTCGAACAATATTCATCAAGTGAGCCACTCGCCCCCAGCTTTTCCTTCAACACGTTTAATTCATTTCGCATTTCTAACACGTTTTTTTTATCCCCTTGCAATGATTCTTCTATCGATTTGATAGTTTGATCTGTTTTTTCAGTTGACTGAATAGTTGCGATACTTATCAAACCCGAATCAAGGCGTTCCATTAATGAGGTGATTGATTTTTTTATTTCATTTTTATCAGGAGAATCTTGCCTTTCAAATCTCGATTGATCTTCGACTTCATCGTATAGGTCGAATCCTTCTATCTTAGCCCTTCGAGGCTTCACCTCATGATTACCCAAAGCATTACCTTCAAGCGCTAATTGTTCATCAGATTTATTTTCAGATTTAATTTTTATTTTTTTGAAAAATTCAAGTGCATCATCAAGTGACGGCCTTTCTTTATCATTATCACTAATCATCCGATTAATATACTGGATAATTTCTCTACGAATTTCTGGATCATGAATAACCGTCCCTTCTTTTTCAAAATAAGGATCATTCGCTGAAAAAAGTGTGGGGGGCTCCCTGCGTGTTTCATCTTTTAAATTTAAAATTTGAGCAAGCGTCACGCCTAATGAATAAGTATCACTAAATGAACTATACACTCTCGTAAAAGGAGTTTTATCATTAGAACGCGATTCTGATGAAGTATCTTTTAAAATATCAATAAACAATGTATCAGGATTACTAGGATTAGCTTTTAAATTTTTAATAAGCGAATCCAATTCTTCTTTTGTTTTGGGATATTGCTGATTTACTTCACCCCCTATTTCAAACTGCCCTCTTTGAATTTTATTTTCATTAGAAGAAGGACTGACATAAAAGAAATTTAATTTTGTATTGTTATTTGTATTGTTATTTGGATAGTAGATGTAGATTTCGTTTTTTTTCGCTTTGCGAGCAATAGAGTCTAAATCTTCATCTGGAGATGTTACAATAAAGTTATACCCATCCAAATCATTCGTCTTTTTTTTAAAAATTTCAGGAGCCATAAATCCACCCGTCCCCACAGGATTACCGCCGAGACCTTTAACTACTGAACCTTTAGGACACTGAATAGCATCGCCGAAATCAATTAATGATACTTTTCCTGTTTTCTCATCAATCATGATATTGGCAGGTTTAATATCGCGATGAATATAATTCTCGTTAAAATCTTTAACTTTCGCCACGCAATCGACTGCGATTTGAATTAATTGTTTTTCCTCAAATTTAGGTGTGATTTTGGGAGTATAATGTTTTTCTAATTCGAAACAGGCTGGATTCATTCCATACTCAAGTGTAATCTCACCCCCATTTCCAAAATTACTCTTCGCAATCCCAATGCTTCCTATTTTCAATTCCTTCTCTTTATATTCTCTGAGCAAACCCCATTCTTCATTTTGGTTACTTCCATAGAGTTGAAATGTACCATTATTCATTCTCACAAGAATTGGTTTAGAATTATCATTTTCATCTCTTTCATTAAATAAATCTTCTGTCATCGTACGTAGTTGATAACTAGGATGATAATGATTAACAATTGCTTTTTGCATATCCTCGCCTTGTATGAATTCCATCCCCATAACAACTTTTTTTACTTTTTCTTGACTACTTTCTTTCTCCATTAATTGAACCGGCTGCCCCATTGCTCGCAATTTTTCAGCCTCTCCTTTTAATTCTTTCATAGAAAGAACGCTATCTTTTTTAGAAGACACCTTTGCCGCCATCCATTCGCCCGTCTCCAAATCTTGCATTAATTTCACCGCACCGAATCCACCCGTTCCTAATCTTTTATCACCACCCAAATAAATAGCAAACAAAGAGGGTTCATTAGTTTTAGGATGATTCATTTTTATAACTGAAAATGCTTCTTTTTTCTTCCCCTTATGCTCAATATGTTTTGATGTTTTTGCTTTTAAAAATTTTAACTTTTTATTTTTTTTTAAAAATTTTAATTTTTTATTTTTATTAAATTTCTTTTTTATCTTTTTAATTTCATCGTCCGTAAATAATTTCCCATTTTCGTGCAAATGGCTTGGTTCTACTTTTGAAGGTAACGAACGAACCCTGTCATTTGGACTGTTTTTTGCATCCAATTGATCCTGAACATCTTTTTTTGACTTACTCTCGTTGTTAGGCACCACTTCCTATTCCTCTTTTCCTTAAGTATAGGCGAATACCTCAAAACAAGCACAGAAGGTTACGCTGACTTTATCATCTTCTAACACCTCTTTTATTAACTCGTAGGTTATCAAACTTACGTGTCTATTGAAGCAGAGTTAGATCAAATTCATCTAACTCTGCATGCAGATGTTTGTTTCCTTCTAAACAATCTACTTTCTTACTTTTATCTTTTTTCTCTGCGTTTCCTAAAAGATGTTTTCCCATAGCACTCAGAGATAAATTTTGATTGCGTTGCAAAGCGCTGGCGACATCTAAAAGAGCCTCGAGCCTTGCTGCATGTATACCAGGGCATGTTGATTCTAGTTCATCGTAGAGTAAGTGCGTAGCGAATATAGAGCGATCCATTAAAAAATAGATCGCAATTAAATTAATTCACAACTATTAAACCAAGATAATATCAATATTCGTGGGGATACATCAGCTCGCAAAGACGGGGATGGGATAAATTTTTTTCCTGTGCAAAGCAAGATGCGTTTCTGTGAAAATTTTTTAATATTTCCTTAAGATATATTTAGTAATTTACGTTTATTGAATGTTCCGTATCTTTTTGATTTTAAATTTCTTCTCGCATATTTAAAGGAAATAAAGGATGTCTATCGCTAGAAAATACGTGTACGGATTAGATAATAAAACCATCAATCATCCGATTGAATCAGGTGATACCCTGATGATTAATTTAATCGCACAGATAACCATCAATGCTGTTATTCGAGAAAATGCAACAATTAAAGTGTCTGATACGGGAGTCCTCACTATAAACGGATTAGTTGAAGAAAATGTAAAATTTCTCGTATATGGTTTAGGTTCTGTCATTTTTAACAAAGAACCGCCTCAAAGTGTTTTAGATAATCTAGAATCATCTAGCTTTGCAAGTATTATTGTTGAAGGAAAAAAATTTATTCCAACTTCTTGCTCAAAAAATAATAATCTGACTGGTGAGAAGTGCACATTAGGTAACATAAATGGCATCCGCGGTTTCTCTATCGATGACATCGAAGTAACACCAAATGATCCGCGTATTCTTAGCGTGAAAACGGCAGAAAAAAAAGTAGACGTAGAATCTAAAAAAAATTCTCCTGCATCATCCACGAAAACTCAATCAGCCCTTCGTGAGTATTCGCTTGTTCAGAAAAACCCCACAAATAAATCACAAAGTAGTTTGTTAAATGATTGCTCGCCAGACATTAAAACATATATCGCTACCTTTAAAGGCAAAGAAAAGCATACAGAGATCCTCAAAGGTTTGTCATTATCTGAAGATGAAAAAAAATTATTAGACCCTCATCGTGATCCCATTACTAATGAAGTAATGAACATACCCGTGATGTTGGGCGATGAATTTTATGATTTTAATAACCTTCTCGAACAAGCAAAAAATAACTCCGGCCCATTTAAAGGAAAAAAATTTAATTTGCATAACATCTACCCAGTTCCATTAGCATATTGCAAGATAATTCGAAATATTGTTTTGAATATAAAAGAAAATCATGAAAAAAACTTATCCGATCATCACCAATTAGAACAATCGGGTTTGTCATCAAAAAAATTGGGGCGCAATTAAGTCAGTCGAATTCCAAATAGAAGCGCGACAATTGACTGAAAGCGTTATGCACCCATCCTGTTGAAATTGACCCAACACTTATTAAATGAGAAGCTAAAACTATCATTCAAATCATTAAGCCTGACACTTTTTACAGATGCCATAAATATTCAAACTATGATCCGTTATAGAATACCCTGCATTTTTTGCGATTTCTTCCTGACGTTTTTCGATAATATCATCGACAAATTATTAGACACGACAACATTTAAAACAAACCAAATGAATATTCAAAAAACGATAGATGCTCATGAGTCAAATGTATTAAAATTTGTTGGTGGATTGGATAAAGTATTTATTATTCCTCCATTTCAAAGAAATTATGAATGGAATACTGAACAATGCGATGAATTATTTTTAGATATAATAAATGTATGTAAATCTGGAAAATCACATTATTTAGGTAATGTTGTTTATT
>CAYTKY010000028.1:0-24924 GCA_964438435.1 uncultured Coxiellaceae bacterium
TCTGAATTGCAAGCTTATTCTTCTTTGGTCACAGTCGGCTCTTATATCATTGCAACCGATGGCAGCATGGAGTTTCTCCATGATGTTCCGCGTGGTACAAAAAATTGGGACATGGATAATCCTGCATCTGCTGCGCGTGAATTTGCAGCCGCACACCCATCTTTTATTATCGAGCAACCTGCCTGGCCTTTTAATGAGAGTGCGCTGCAAAAAAATATTACGCACTGGCCTAGTGCGTGGTTAAAGCGAATAAGCGAATAGCGTATTACATTTTCACTAAGCATCGTCCTTCAATTTTTCCACTACGCATGCTATCAATGGCATCATTGATAGCATCTAAAGGAAAATAATCCGTGATAAGTTCACGTAATTTAATTTTTCCTGCTAAATATAATTGATGATAGCGAGAAATATCTTGGTGTGGGATTGCTTCGCCGCCATGCGAGCCAGTCAATTGCTTCCCGAAATGCAGTGGTAAAGAGTAAATATTAATATGCTGGCCACTGCGTGGTACGCCCACTAAAATGACGCGACCTTGTGAGTGTGTTAATTCGTAGCCGAGTTCAATAATAGCCGGTAAGCCTGTATTGTCGATAAAAACATCCAATTTTTTTGCGCCAATAATGGATGAAATGTCAGAATGCACATTTTGTTGATGACTATTAATAAAATGCGTTGCTCCCATTTTTTTTGCCAGGGCCAATTTGCTATCGTGTAAATCAACAGCGATAATAGGATAGGCAGAGACTAGAGCAGCCGCTTGAATAATATTGAGCCCGATGCCACCTGCTCCAAATACCACAATGGATTCTCCAATGCGAACTCTGGCATTATTTTCAACGATACCGAAACCTGTTGTGACCGCGCATCCAAACAATGCAGCCACTTCTAAATCACTGTGATCAGGAATGGGTGTGACGCGATTTTCTGATACGATGGTGTATTCGCTTAATGTCGTAATCCATCCTGCATTAATTTTTTGACCTTCCCACTGGTAACACGGTGTTTCTGCATCAATACCTAATCCTTTTCGCCAATGTAAAACGACTTGATTACCAGGTTTGACATGGCGGACACCGGGGCCGATGGCAATGACAGTTCCTGATGCTTCATGACCCAATAAATGCGGTAAGTAGCGATCTTCGCCTTTAGCGCCGTCAATTTCGCCTAGTTGTGATCCACAAATGCCACTAAAGTGAATTTTGACGAGGACTTGTCCGACAGCAAGCGTTTCGGGTAAATCAATTTCTGCAACAGTTAAAGGTTTTTTTAACTCGGTGAGAATGGCGGCTTTCATTTTTTTAGGTAAAACAAACATAACGATTCCTTTTGAATGAAGTACTCAAAAAATATAAAGGATGATAAATTATTTCTCATCTCATTTCCTTAATAATAAAAGGTGACGAATGATTAAATCAGAATTTTTGATTGTTGGTGCGGGTGTTGTTGGGTTAACCCTAGCGAGGGAATTGATAGCACAAGGTGCCGAAAAGATCGTCATCATCGAAAAAGAAGCTGGACTAGGTTTTCATGCTTCTGGTCGTAATAGCGGTGTTTTGCATGCAGGTATTTATTATCCGCCGAATACGCTTAAAGCACAGCTTTGTTTGAAAGGGAATCTGATGATGCAAGATTATTGTTTGCAGAAAAAATTACCATTAATTAAGGCGGGCAAAGTGATTGTTGCGCGTGATGAAACAGAGCTGACGACATTGGAAGGTCTTTACAAACGTGCGCAACAAAATGGGGCGAAGGTGGATTTTGTTGATGAAAAGAGTTTGGCCGATATTGAACCTAATGCAAAAACCTATCAAAAAGCATTGTATTCGCACTATACCGCTATGATCGATAATAAAGCTGTGTTAACCGCATTGCAGCAAGAATTATTAGATTCTCAGCGTGTTGATATTTTATTTAATACCGAAATGAGAGGGATTAAAAGCGAATTCATTGCGGTAACTTCTCAGGGAAACATTGAATTCAAACAATTTGTTAATGCAGCTGGCGCTTATGCTGATCGAATTGCAAATTATTTTGATGTAGGTAAAGATTATTATCTCGTGCCATTTAAAGGAATTTATCAGAAGTTGACGCCAAAGAAAGCGCATTTAGTGAATGGTAATATTTATCCTGTCCCTAATCTAAAAAATCCATTTTTGGGTGTGCATTTTACTAAAAATAGTCATGGTGATGTCTATGTTGGACCTACTGCGATTCCTGCTTTTGGACGTGAAAATTATGGTTTCTTGAAAGGAATTGATAGAGAAATATTTAAAATTATTTTTAATGAAATTATTTTATACTGCGTTAACGCTGAATTTAGGAAAGTTGCTTTAGAAGAGCCTAAAAAATATATACCGCAATATTTCTATCGAGATGCAAAAAAATTGGTGAAAGAATTGGATCCGACGTGGTTAGTGCCTGCAACAAAAGTAGGGATACGTCCGCAATTAATTAATATGCGCGATAAAAAGCTAGAAATGGATTTTTTGGTTATCAAGGAGCACCATACTTTGCACGTGTTAAATGCAATTTCACCGGCATTTACCAGTTCGATGGCATTTGCTCAGCATATTGTTCGACATGAATATGGGAATGGATCGCGATGAAATATTTGATTTTTTATTTGCATACAGTGCATAATCAAGCGGCTTCTCATAGCGTTTAAATTTTTTGATATAAATGAATCTTGCAGGGAACGCACAATATGAAACATGTTATTGAAGTAAGTGAAAAAGAAAATAATGAAGTAGAAGGAATTCAGCAATTAGTCCTTTTAAATAATGATCAAGCTTATCTTGAAACAACTAAAAAAATTATTTCTCTTGAAAATATCAGTTCATTACTAGCGACACTCCGATTCAATCAAGTCGTGGTGCAATGTCATGGCGTTTTTGATTTATTGCATGTTGGCCATATTAAACATTTGCAGCGCGCAAAAAGTTTTGGAAATATTTTGATTGTTACAATCACAGCCGACAAATTTGTTAATAAAGGTCCAGGTAAACCTTATTTTTCTGAAAATTTGCGTGCAGAAGCGCTGGCATCGTTAAGTTGTGTTGATTTTGTAGTCATTAATCATCATTCTACGGCGATTGAGGCGATTAAAACCATACGCCCCGATTTTTATGTGAAAGGAATTGAATATCAAGAATCAGAAAAAGATGTGACGGGAAAAATTTCGGAGGAAGAGGAAGCGGTTAAATCAGTGGGTGGACAATTAAGTTTCACAAAAGACATTGTGTTTAGTTCTTCGACGCTATTGAATCGATTTTTTTCTCCATTTTCTCCAGAAGTTGTTTCTTACTTAGAGCAATTCAGAGCGAAATATAACATCAATGATATTTTGAAGTATTTTGATCATAGTCAAAAATTAAAAGTATTGTTAATTGGTGAGGCAGTCATTGATGTTTATCATTATGGTGAGGCAATTGGAAAATCGGGCAAAGAACCTATTCTGGTTACCAAATATCATCGTGAAGAAGTTTATATTGGCGGTGTGCTAGCCATCGCAAATCATCTTAGTAATTTTTGCTCGGAAGTGACGTGTGTCACGATGTTGGGTGAAAAAGGGGAATACGAGTCTTTTATTAGGAAAAATTTAAATAGTAATGTGAATGTCGTTTTCCACTACAAAAAAGAGTCACCAACGATCGTGAAGCGTCGTTATATTGAAGAATATTCTTCTCAAAAATTATTTGAAATTTATGAAATAGATGATTGTTATTTTAATGATGAGCAAAGGCAATTTTTCTCAGAAAGCATTGAAAATCAACTTGAAAAGCATGATGTGGTTGTGGTTGCTGATTATGGTCATGGATTATTAGATACCGCTTCTATTAGAAAGATTGAAGAAAAGTCGAAATTTTTGGCAGTCAACACGCAAGCCAATGCGAGTAATCATGGATTTAATTGTATTTCAAAATACAATAAGGCGGATTATGTTTGCATTGCGAATCGTGAATTGCAACTTAATTTTCGTCAAAAGCATATTTCCACAATAGATCAAATTAAACGATTAATGCAGGAGCATGATTATAAAAATGTGATGGTAACAAGCGGTGTGAATGGTTCTTTTTCTTGTAAACAAGGAAAAGAGATTGAGCTAACACCGAGTTTTGCAACATCCGTGAAAGATCGCGTCGGTGCAGGAGATGCCGTGCTTGCTGTCACGAGTTTGTTTGTTGTACAAAATGCGCCTTCTGATTTAGTTGGATTTATTGGAAATGTTGTCGGTTCAGAAGCAGTGAATATTATGGGAAATAAAAGTTTCATTGAGAAAATTCCATTGATGAAACATGTCATACATTTGATGAAATAAAGGGAACGGTATGCTTGATTGGATAAAAAATCATTTCAGTACGTTGCATCACTTGCAATTGAATACAATAGTCACGGATCGCAATGGCAATGAAATGACCATCGATGAAGGATTTAAGCGTTATATTCAAACGGTTGAATCAATCAAAGAGTGTCATAGTAAATTAATGTTTATTGGTAATGGGGGTAGTGCAGGCATCGCGAGTCATTTGGCGATCGATTATTCTAAAAATGGCCATCTTCCCTCGATGGCTTTTTCAGATGCGGCCGCATTAACTTGTCTCAGTAATGATTATGGTTATGAACATGTTTTTGCTAAACAAATTGAATTTCATGCGCGTAAAAAAGATGTGTTGATTGCGATTAGTAGTTCGGGGCGATCGATTAATATTTTAAATGCAGTAACAGCTGCGCGAGCTATTGAATGTCCAGTCATTACTTTTTCAGGATTTGAATCAGGGAATCCGCTTAGTCAAGGTGGCGATTTGAATTTTTATGTTGATTCAAAAGAATACGGTTATGTGGAAGTAGCGCATGTGGGATTAGGGCATGCTATGTTAGATTACATGATTGAAAAACGAAGCAATCAGGATTATTTAAAGCAAAGGGTAGCATCGGTATCGATATAACATCTTGGTTGGGACGCAATGGAAAATACTGTTCATACCCCTCGTCGTATTAAAATGAGTGCTGTTATGCCCAATTATAACGGTGCGCAATTTCTTTCGCGATCGATTCAATCTTTGCTTGATCAATCGGAAGCATTTGATGAGATTATCATCGTCGATGACGGTTCGACGGATGAAAGTGTGAGGATGATCGAATCTTATGTGCAGCAGTATCCACATGTTCGATTAATCAAGCATGCCAAAAATCAGGGAGTTAATGCAGCAACCAATACAGGGTTAGCGCATGCGAGTGGCGACTATATTTTGTTTTGTGCGACGGATGATTGGTTTGGTCCTAATGTGGTCGCTGTATCAAAGCAAGCAGCGAAAAAATATCCCGGCGTGGGTGTCATTTGTGGTGATGGTCTTATCGAGCGCTTTGATTTAAAAAAACCTTTTTATCGCGCACTTCCTTATCCGGCGAATACTTTTTTAACGGCAGAAACGTTTAAAGCTTTTACGCGTAAAAGTTATGTGGGGTTTACTAGTGCGGGTGGCATGTTTATGCATCGTCAAGCCATTCTTGATGCGGGGGGTACGAAACCTGCCACGCGTTGGCATGGTGATTGGCTTTTATATTTTGTGGTTGCGCTACGCCATGGCATTTATTACTTTAACGATTTATTTATTCATGTCGATATGCGTGCAGCAAGTTATTCTGAAGGAAAGCGAAATAAAAAAATTCAAAATGAAGTGATGTTAGAGACTATCAACATTATCGCCAATGATTACCCCGATTTGTGGGATGATTTTAAGAGAGCAGGATTGGTTCCGCATCATGCGCTTCGCTATATTCCTTTATTTTTATTAGATCCTATTGCTCGTCGATTTATAAGCAAACGATTAATTTGGAAAATTTTAATTAACAATTCAATGGTCGTTCGTGTAGGTAGATTATTTCCATATCATTTTATTTTAATGGCTAGGAAGTGGTTGAGAGCGTGAGGGTATCAACATCCTTTTCCCTTATACCCGATGTCCAATTTGAAGCAACTTGTTGAATTGCATCATCCATCGACCAGAGTGAAGATTGCATAGCTTCTAGCGCAGGAGAGCAGAGGATGCTGGTATCAAGAGGGCGTGTTTCCATTCCAGGGAAAGAGTGTAGAGAAATCTTCTCCAGTAAAGTGGAAGAAACAGTTAGTGCACTCGCTAGTTTCACTGCAATTTGATATCTTGAATATTTATTAGAATGACAAAGATTGACTAACCCTTTTATTTTCAATGCCTGTATATGCAGTGTCATCGCGACGACGTCGTCAATATGCGTAGGACTAAAAAACTGATCTGATGCCACTTTTATTTTTTTGCCTCCCAGCAAGTCAGCCGCTAAGGCATCTAATAACGTATTATCTTTCCAAGTGGTACCATAAATTTTACTGAGACGAAGAATGGTGTGATGTTGTGTGATATTTGGAATTTCTCGTTCTACTTCAGCTTTTTGTCTGCCATACTCAGTATTAGGCGTGGGGTATGCTTTATCAGAATAGTGACCCACTTTCCCATCAAAAACATAATCCGATGAAAAAAACAAAATATGAATCCCGTAATGTGATAATTGTTCTACGAGTTTTAATGTGCCTGATACATTTAACTCATACGATTCTTTTGGGTAAGATTCGCACCAATTAACATTCGGCTTTGCAGAAGCAATGATAACTGCTTCGTGGCCCGTTTCTACTAATCTTAATGCACCACTATGCGGGCTGCGCAAGTCAAATGGAATCAATCCTTCTTTATTTTTCGAAAAACTAGTGCCAACGCAATCGGGAAAAGTTTCTCTGTATTTTTGAAATAAATGATGACCAATATAGCCGCTTGCTCCGATGACGGCAGTTTTAATCATATGGCAATTCCTAATTTTTTTTGATGTCGAATGTGATCCATTTCCATAGACCAAATAGTTTCGGTCAGTAAAATATCTTCATAAGCTTCTTCTGCTGCATTACGCATCGGTTTGTTTTCTAAAATATCAGAAACAAAGGCTTCTGCTTGACGGCGGAATGCCCAACTCCAATTAACGTAAGGGCGAATAATTTCTTGTGTCTTGCCTGCGCGATAAATTTCAACAGAAGCGGTACTGTTACGCAATAAGGCTGGCGGCAGAGACAATAGGATTTCACCATCGGTGAAAGTTATTTTTATTTCTTCACTCCATCCGCGATGCGACATTTTTCCTGTTTGCAGCGTAGCTAGAAAATTTTCAAATCCTAAAACAACTAATTGGCCTGCGTGCGAAGTTAAGTTGACAAATTCAACAGAGGGTGTTGCATCGAACAAGTATCTTAAAAGATTGGTGACGTGACTGTATGTGTTGAGGTAAGCACCATACTGTGTTTGATACTCTTCGGGCAACCAGGAGGGTGCAATGGGCCAGCCGATTAATGGGTAGTCTACCGTTTCTTGTGTAACAATGTGTCCGTAAGGATTGCAGTAAGAATTTCCCATAAAACAAGTGGCATGTACGCCAAGAATAGTTCCTAACTCATTTGTTTTTAATGCTTCATCTAATGCTTTTTTTGCGATCTCGACACCTTCATCAAAACGTTTCATGTAACCAACCGCATAGTTAACTTTTTTTTCTTTTGCAGCATCGAGTAACTGTTTTCCTTGTTCTTGACATCCCGCCATCGGTTTTTCAGAAAGAACATGCTTACCTGCATTTAAGCAATCTAAGACAACAGGCCCTGTGAAAGCGCGAGGCGTAACAATGACGACTGCATCTATTTCAGGGTTCTGAATTAATTCTTGATGGGTGGCATAAGTTTGGGGAATGTCATAACGTGCAGCTATTTTTTTTCGTAACTCGGGTTTGTATTCAGCTAAGGCTTGGACTTTACAAGTCGAAATTTCAACAAAATTCATGAGATGGGCAAGCTGTCCAATAAAGCCACCGCCAATCATTCCTATCTTTAGCTTGGTCATGATTAAAATCCAATTACTTTATTTTAAAATGAGATCATCCTCTTTAAAAAGGATGATCTTTATCAATGACGCGTACATCGGGTGTGCAGACAACAAACTTTCCACCCGCATTTAAATAATCCTGGCTTTTTTCAATAATTGCACGAGCGTGTATCCAGGCAAGAATAATGACAACATCAGGTTTTTTTACGAGTAATTCGGAGGTGGCAATGACAGGGACACCATTTCCAGGGGAAAAACGGTTTATTTTTTGTGGGTGATCGTCAAAAATATATTGAATGACTTGGTCGAATTCAAATTGTGCCATTAAGGTTGGGCCGCTGCGTGCTGCACCGTAACCAGCAATCGTTAATCCTTGTTGCTTCCAGGATTGAATAAGATCACGAGCAATTTTTCTATTTCGTTTAATGCGTTCATTGAATTCTTCCAATACCACAATTTTATCTAGATGACGTTCTTGTTCTAATTGTAGTAATTCTTTGACAGCAGGTAATACTTTGCGTGGGCCCCCTTTGGGTTGTGCGACACCAATAATGCAGCCTTTTTGAATAGAAACTCTTTCAACATCAATCATTTCAAGATCATGTGCGTCAAGGAATTGGATGAGCGGTTTTAATGAATGATGTGACATGTGTTCGTGGAATATCGTACCAATTAAAACTTTGTCGATGATGTCTAGCAGATATTGAACTTCAAAAACAAAAATGCCGTCATCTGCTAAAAGAGAACGAATATTTTTTGTCATGTCGCCTAAATTATCAGCGTGGGCATATACATTGAATGCGGTAACGACCGAAGCTTTGCCATGTTTTTCACAAATATTTTTTGCTACGTCGGCTGTCATGACTGAAGGTGTTGTTTCAATGCCGGAAGCGGTCGCTTTTGCAGCAATTTCTTTTGCGGGATCAATGCCGTGAACTTGATATCCAACGTTTTTAAAAAAGCGTAGTAATGTGCCATCGTTGCTGCCAACGTCAACCACTAAACTGCCTGGTGTTGGTTGATATTTCGTAATGATTTTTTCTGAAACTTCTTTGAAGTGATTGATAATACCCTGCGTTTGTCCTGAATGATAAGTATAATTAGACCACAAATCTTGAGAATGAATGACATCAAGTAATTGCACATGGCTGCAATCACAGCACATGTAAAGATCAATCGGAAATCGAGGGGCATTCTGCGCTTCTTCTGGTGATGAGGTGTATTTCTCAGCAAGTGGGACAGGATTCAGATTAACAACTAATTTCACTTCTTTGCTATTACATAATCTGCAGGTATCTCTATGCGCCACACTCATTGAAAGCTCCTTGTGCTTTTTTAAATAAAGAAGTTTTAAAAGAAAAGGATAATAGAATCGGTAGGGAGTCTGTGTCAATTAAAAATGGCTGAGCGATAACAAAAAGCAGAGAGATAAAAGAGTTGATATCGAGATATTTTTATCTGATACATCTCATTGCAATGAATGGATACTATGTTACGATACTGCATTATATTAATTTGAATTGAAGGTCGTTATTTAATGGATTTAAACACAATAGATTCAGATGTTGCTTGCCATATTTGTTATGAAAAAAAATTGCATTTACTTTCTGCGTACCCTGCATTGCCACGTGTTGCTTCTGATTGCGTTCCTTGGCGTTCAGGCGGCCAATTAGCTATTTGCAAAGCTTGCTCGTGTGTGCAAAATCCGGTAAGCCCATCTTGGCATGCAGAGACATCTGAAATATATCGTCATTATAAAATTTACAAGCAAAGTGCAGGAAGCGAACAAGGTGTGCTGAGTGAAAATAAAGAGCTCTTGCCTCGATCAGCTAAAATTTTCAAACAAGCGATTCCTTATTTTGATATAAAAAAAGAAGGACGCTTGCTTGATATTGGTTGTGCAAATGGAGAATTGTTACGTTGTTTTCATTCGTTAGCACCTCATTGGAAAACAGTTGGGTTTGAAATTGATGATAAATGTCGTCAAGAAGTAGAGTCTATTCCTGGTGTGGAAATGTTTGCGTCGGGTTCTTTAAATACACTGGATAAACCATTTGATATCATTACGTTAATTCATGTGTTAGAACACTTGCCTAATCCCAAGCAATGGTTGATGGATTTGCATCGATTGCTTAAACCGGGTGGGCTCGTCTTAATACAAGTGCCAGATCCGAAACAAAATCCCTATAATTTACTCGTGGCAGATCACTGTTCACATTTTTTAATGTCTGATTTGATTCATATTGCGCAGCAAGCGGGTTATGAAGTGGTGACTTATTCAGATAAATGGGTGTTACGTGAATTTTCACTTTTAATTAGATTGCCATGTTCCGGAAGTCGAGCTGTTTCTTTAGATCTTCCTCAAGATAAAACAGCGGCTTATCCTGCTAAATCGTTGCAATGGCTGCAGGATATTCTGGGTTTGATTAAATCATTCCCGCAAAAAAAGCCACGCGGTATTTGGGGAACAGCGATTGCAGCGACTTGGCTTTATTCATTATTGGATCATGATGTTGATTTTTTTGTTGATGAAGATGCCAGTCGCGTTGGGCAGCAACATTTAGGAAAGCCGATTTATCATCCGGAAAATGCACCGAAAAACAGTCATATTTTTATTGCGTTAACACCGGAGCTTGCCAAAACCATTGCTGATCGATGGTCGCATTTAGAAGTTACATTACATACACCGCCTAAATTAATTTATTAAAAAAAGGATCTATTATGAAAATCTTAGTAACAGGAGGTTGTGGGTATAAAGGTCATGTGCTTGTACCAAAATTACTAGATAAAGGTCATGAAGTGGTTGCCTTTGATACGCAGTGGTTTGGCAATTATTTTCAACCCCATGCAAATTTATCTGTTGTTAAAGGTGATGTTTGTTGTATTGATGATGTTCCCTTGGAAGGAGTCGATTGCATTATCCATCTCTCTTCTATTGCCAATGATCCTTGCGGTGATTTAAATCCAAAATTGACATGGGAAGTCAGTGCATTAGCCACGATGCAATTGGCTGACAAGGCAAAAAAATTAGGGATTAAACGCTTTATTTATGCTTCTTCAGGCAGTGTTTACGGTGTGAAAGAAGAACTGCAAGTGACAGAAGATTTGGAACTGAAACCTATTTCTGAATATAACAAAACAAAAATGGTCGCTGAGCGTGTATTGTTAAGTTATCAAGAAGACATGGTAGTACAAATTGTTCGTCCAGCAACCGTCTGCGGTTATTCGCCACGTATGCGATTAGATGTTTCTGTCAATATGTTGACGATGCAAGCGTTATCCAAAGGTAAAATGACAGTATTTGGCGGCAAACAAGTGAGACCTAATATTCACATTGATGATATTACCGATCTTTATATTTTTTTACTGGATCATCCAGAAGTAACGGGTATTTATAATGCTGGGTTTGAAAACATTTCGATTCTTGATATTGCAAAGATGGTTGCTAACTATTTACCTGTTCCTATTGAAGTGACGGAATCCAATGATCCTCGTTCTTATCGAGTTAATTCAGATAAATTATTAGCGACAGGGTTCAAGCCTAAAAAAACAGTGGAAGATGCTATTCGTGAAATGATCGAATTTTTTAAAAAAGGCACCATAAAAGATGAAGATCGATTTTATAATTTGAAATGGATGCAAAAAACGGTATTTCAGGGATTAACAGCATAAAATATCGATTTTCTGAATTTTTCCGTGATAAGTGAGTCAAGGAATTGATATGAATTCTTGTTATGATGCATCAACTGAAGAAAGTAGTAAAATCACACTCGATCAACTGAAGAAACGAGCTAATTTATTACGATGGCGTATTATTGAGAATTCACACAAGGCGGGTGTGCCGCATTTAGGTTCGTGTCTTTCTTGTGTGGATATCTTAACAGCACTGTATTTTTCAATACTGCGAATTAATGAAGAACATCCTCGTTGGCCCGAGCGAGATCGATTTATTTTAAGTAAAGGGCATGGTGCGCCTGCGCTTTTTCAAGTATTAGCAATGCGAAAATTTTTTCCTGAAAGTATGCTTGAAAATTATGGTGAAGATGGTTCTTTATTTGCAGAGCATCCGCCAGCGCCACGTGAATTGCCTGGCATAGAAGCTGCAACCGGATCATTGGGTCATGGGTTGCCTATCGGAGTGGGTATGGCTTTAGCTGCGCGCATTCACAAACAATCCTATCGTGTTTATGCTTTATTGGGCGATGGTGAATGTAATGAAGGCACTATATGGGAAGCGGCGATGTTTGCTGCAGCGCAAAAATTAGATAATCTTTGCATCTTGATTGATTTCAATAAGTGGCAAGCAACTGATAGAAGTCAAGAGGTGATGGCATTAGATCCTTTAGCAGAAAAATGGCGTGCATTTGGTTGGAATACGCATGAAATAGATGGGCATCATATGGAAAGTATAGTAGAAACGTTAAAATCGTTTCCTGCCAAAACAAATCAACCTACTGCCATTATTGCTCATACAATAAAAGGTAAAGGCGTGTCTTTTATGGAAGATGATAATAATTGGCATTATCGTATTCCATCCGTTAATGATCTTGCTCTTGCAAAATCTGAATTAAATATCGAGATCGCATTATGAGAAATGCTTTTGCAGATGAGGTGACTAAACTCGCTCGTTTTGATAAGCGAGTTTTATTATTATCAGGCGATATTGGAAATAAATTATTTGATGATTTCAAACAAGTGGATCCATTGCGTTTTTATAATTGCGGCATTGCAGAAGCTAATATGATGGGTGTGGCAGCAGGATTAGCTTTGTCGGGTTTGCGTCCAATTATTTATACGATTACACCTTTTACAACAACGCGTTGTTTTGAACAAATTCGTGTTGATGTTTGTTATCACGAAGCACCGGTGATTATCGTTGGGACAGGTTCCGGTTTGTCTTATACAGAATTAGGTCCGACGCATCATTCACTCGAAGACATGGCAATTTTACGTACGTTACCGGGTATGTGTGTGATGGCGCCGGGTGATGCAACTGAATTGCGTTTAGCATTGAGAGCTGCTTTACAGCAAGATCATCCTGTTTATATTCGTATTGGGAAAAAAGGTGAGCCAGATATTCATGCACATCGCACACAGTTAGATATTGGTAAAGTATTTGTGGTGCGTGAAGGCCATGATATCACCATGTTAAGCACAGGAACGATGATTGCCGAAGTTATTAAAGCAGCTGATTGGTTGCAGCAACGTGGTATTTCAGCCGAAATCATCAGCTCGCATACGGTGAAGCCTTTAGATGAGGAATACCTTAGTGCAGCGGCTAAACGATTTAAATTATTCGTTACCATAGAAGAGCATGGGTTAATTGGTGGATTAAGTAGCGCGGTTGCTGAATGGTGTGCAAAGACAAATACAAAAATACCGCATGTGAGTATGGGGACGCCGGATGAATTTATGCATGAAACGGGTAGCCAAGAATATGCTCGTAAAAAATATGGGTTGGTCGCCGATTCTATCGTTGAACGCATTGAATTCAGTTTAAATAGGTTATAATTTTTATGCGGATCGGATTCGATTTTGATAACACCATTGTTAGTTACGATGCGCTTTTTCATAAAGTGGCGATTGAGCAAGGTGTGATTGATGAGACGGTTCCTGTCAATAAAATAGCTGTACGTGATTATTTGCGATCAATCGATCGTGAAAATAGTTGGACCGAAATGCAAGGCTATGTATATGGTGCGCGTATGCGTGAGGCCCAATGTTATCCTCACGTATTAGATGTGATGCGTCAAATGAAACAAGCTGGTCACGAATTGGCGATTATTAGTCATAAAACAAAATATCCTTATTTAGGCCAGCAATACAATTTACATGACGCTGCGCATCTTTGGATTGAAGAATATCTTGTTGATGAAATAGGGGCATTGATTCCGGTAGAGCAAATTTTTTTTGAAATAACAAAAGAAAATAAATTGAACCGCATCAGTCAATGGCAATGTGACGTATTTATCGATGATTTGCCTGAAATATTATTGTCGCAACATTTTCCAAAAAAAACGCAACGTTATTTATTTGATCCAGAACAGCATTATGTGAATGCTTCTTTCCCCGATATTAAAATTATTTCATCGTGGTCTTTGCTGGGAAGTTGTGTGTGATGAGTCAAGCTGAAACAGCTATTCCGCTGCAACAAGTTGAAAAATTATTGGAAAAAGCAAATCTTTCCAATGTGATTTTATCATTTGAAAATTGTTCTAGGGGCGGAAATAATCGTATTTATCGGGTCGAAACCGCGGAAGGATTATTTGCATTAAAACAATATTTTCGTGGTCAACATGATAAGCGAGATCGATTAGCGTCAGAATTTTCTTTTTTTATGTATGCAAAACAAGTGGCACCTGATTATATTCCCATACCTTATGCGCAAAATATCGAAGAAAGTTTGGCATTATATGAGCTGATTGAAGGGCGTCCTTTAACAGCGGGTGATATTACAGAGCGTGAAGTTAAGCAGGCGATACAATTTTTTTGTTTATTGAATCAATCAACAATGAAAAATCAAGCGAAATCATTGCCTATGGCTTCAGAGGCTGGCTTTTGTTTGAATGATCACTTGCTATCCGTTGATCGACGATTGCAAGAACTTGAGCAAGCTATTCTAAAGGATGCTTCGAAAACGGAAGCGCAAGAAATCATACGAACATTAAGTCATTATTGGCGCAGATTAGTTAAGCGCTATGAAAAAATAGCGAGTGAAAATAATAGCCCGATTGCGAAGCCATTGGAAAATTCACAGCGTTGTATTTCACCTTCTGATTTTGGATTTCATAACGCATTAATGTTAAAAAATAAGCGTATTAAATTTTTAGATTTTGAATATGCGGGTTGGGACGATCCCGCGAAAATGGCGAATGATTTTTTTTTACAATTGGCTGTCCCTGTTCCGGAAAAATTTTATGATCTTTTTATTCAAGAAACGATGGCACCTTTTCCTGATGCCGATCAATTGATTCAACGTGCTAAATTATTGAAAGCTATTTTTCTCATTAAATGGTGCTGTATCGCTTTGAATATTTTTGTGCCGGTCAATATGTCTAGAAGAAAATTTGCGAATCCTAATTTGAATGTCGATGAATTGCGTCATATGCAAATTGCAAAAGCAAAAATATTATTAACTACTTTGGAAACTTCCCATGGCTTATATTGATTTCATGTCTGTTTTACATAAAAGTACGCAACGTGATTATTTGGCACGTGTCAATGATAAAGAATATCCCAAAGCAAAAGCGTCTGAATTAGCAAAGCAATGGGGTTACGATTATTGGGATGGTGATAGACGAATTTGCTACGGTGGTTATCGCTACATCGAAGGTCGCTGGGAAAAAGTAGCGAGAGCATTGGCGGAACATTATCATATCAAGCCCGGCGATAAAATTTTAGATGTGGGATGTGGAAAGGGATTTTTATTATATGATTTTCTGAAAGTCGTGCCGGGTGTGGAAATATACGGTATTGATATTTCCGATTATGCAATTGCAAATTCGAAAGAAGAAATACGAGATCGATTGCAAGTAGGCAATGCAACTGCGTTACCCTTTCCGGATCAGCATTTTGATTTGGTTATTTCAATTACCACTTTACATAATTTACATAATTATGATTTAGATCTGGCTTTGCGTGAAATCGAACGTGTGGGTAAAAAAAATAAATATATCTGCGTTGAATCATATCGAAATGAAATTGAAAAAGCGAATTTGCTTTTCTGGCAAGTGACATGCCAAGCATTTTGTACACCGAAGGAATGGGAGTGGTGGTTTAAATTGACGGGATATACGGGCGATTATTCATTTATTTATTTTGAATGAAGTGGGCGATCACTTTCATTGAGGGCGACTTTGTTCGCTCATTCACCATCGGAGGCACCTTTTTTCTAGGTGCCTGATGGGGCATGAGAGAAATTTCAAAACTAATTATTTGCGACCTCTCGTAAATTTGATCGTGCCGCATTTTTTAAAGTTTCTGCTTTATCAGTCTTTTCCCAGCTGACATTTAAATCTTCACGACCAAAATGTCCATACGCAGCTGTTTGTCGATAAATTGGTTTTAATAAATCTAACATTTTGATGATGCCATAAGGACGTAAATCAAAGTGTTCGCGAATGAGTGAAATAATTTCTTCATCTGCTATTTTACCCGTGCCAAATGTTTCTACGTGAATGGAAATAGGTTCAGCGATACCAATTGCATAAGATACTTGAATTTCACAACGATCAGCGAGACCGGCGGCAACAATATTCTTGGCAACATAGCGACAAGCATAAGCAGCAGAGCGATCAACTTTGGATGGATCTTTACCTGAGAAGCAACCGCCACCATGACGAGCCATGCCACCATAAGTGTCAACAATGATTTTGCGTCCTGTTAAACCGCAATCACCTAATGGACCGCCAATGACAAAACGTCCGGTTGGGTTTACATAATATTTTGTTTCTTTATCTAAGCATTCTGGTGGAAAGGTGGGTTTAATTACTTCTTCAATAACGGCATCTACTAAATCACTGTGATGAATGTCGGGATGATGCTGTGTGGACAATACAACGGTTTTGACTTTCACTGGTTTGCCATTTTGATATTGAAATGTAACTTGGCTTTTTGCATCGGGTCGCAGCCAAGGAAATACATGTGTTTTACGCAATTCAGCTTGGCGTTGCATTAGGCGATGTGCGTAATAAATCGGTGCTGGCATTAATACAGGCGTTTCGTTCGAAGCATAACCGAACATAATGCCTTGATCTCCCGCGCCTTGATCTTCTGCCGACATGCGGTCAACACCTTGTGCAATATCAGGAGATTGTTTGCCAATTGCAGACATCACAGCGCAAGATTCCCAATCGAAACCCATGTCTGAACTATCATACCCAATCTCTTTGACAACCTGACGTGCTAGTTGCTCCACATCTACCCAAGCTGAGGTTGTGATTTCACCGCCGACTAAGACCATGCCTGTTTTGACATAGGTTTCGCAGGCAACTCTCGCTCCTGTGTCCTGTTCTAATAGGGCATCTAATACAGCATCAGAAATTTGATCGCAAATTTTATCAGGATGTCCTTCAGAAACAGATTCCGATGTAAATAAAAATTCTTTTTGTATGGCCATGATGATACTCCCTTAAATAATTAATCGATGATTGATGCGATATATCACTTTGTTTTTTAACATTAACCTCCCACCGTGCTAATGTTTTTTGTATTCCCTGATTTAAATTAATTTGTGGCTCACAGTCCAATTTTTTTTTGCTAATCCGCAATCAAGGAACAAACTCGTTTTAATGGTTAGTTGAGATAAGTTATGTTCACTGGCAGCGATTTGCCAGAATATAACACAAATTTTTTAATAAGCCTTTAATTACAATTGCTTGTCCATACCCATTTTTCTGGCTCCCCATATTGTTCTGTCGCAAAAAATGAAATTCGATAGCGTGTCTGGCTAATCATCATGCTCATTCTCCTTGGCCGGTCATTCCTATTCAGAGGCAATGCGATTTTCTAGCCTTTTTTGTGATAAAGGTCGAGTGTTTCTTGTACTGAGCCAAAGTGTTTTACTTGGCCGCCTTCTAATAAAAGTGCCTTATTGCAAAATTCATTGATTAACGCATCTGAGTGAGAGGCAATAACAACAATACTCGATTGATTCAGTAGAGAGACCATTCTGGCTCTTGCTTTAACCATGAAGTCTGCGTCACCAGCTCCAAAAACTTCGTCGATTAATAGAATATCCGGTTTGATGCTAGTCGAAATAGCAAAGGCTAAGCGTACCATCATGCCCGATGAATAAGTTCTAACAGGCATGGAGAGGTAATCACCCAGCCCTGTTAATGCGGAAATTTCATCTATTTGTTCGCAAATTTGTTTGCGTGTTAGGCCTAAAATGATGCCGCGAATGGTAATGTTTTCGTATCCAGTAAATTCAGTTTCAATGCCCTGCATTAAATTTAACATCGGTGAGACATGACCCTCGATTTTTAAGTCACCGGTGGTGGGTTCATAGATGCCAGCTAATAATTTCAATAAAGTACTTTTGCCTGCGCCATTGTGACCGACTAATCCGATACGATCGCCGTGTTGGATAGATAAATCAATATGATTGAGTGAGCGAACAACAATATGTTCGTTCGCATCTTTTGATACGGCGCCCCCAGTAGTGAAACGTAGAAATTGCTTTTTAAACGAGCGTGCATTTACGTTATAAATGGGAAATTCTACTGACACGTTGCGTAAGTGAATGGCTGCCATGGGTATTGCTTCCTACAACCAATACACAATGCGTGAGCGATAACGCGTTAGCATGATGGCGCTGATCACGATGCCGAGCAGGGTGGTGACCAAAACAGCGATCAAATTTCGCATAGTCGGTGTATGGCCGAGTAAAGGTTGTCTGATTAATTCTAAGAATGAATAAAAGGGATTTAAGTCAACAATAAAGCGGTAACGATTGTGTGAGGTCACTGATTCAGCTCCCCACATAACGGGGGTGATGAAAAAAACAACTTGAATTAAGCTTTTGATGATTTGTGAAATGTCTCTATAACGCGCGCCGATGATGGAAAGAATCAATCCATATGAAATAGCATTCACATAAATCACCAGTAAACCGGGGATAAGCAGGAGCAAACAAAAATTAACTTGCACTGTTTTGTGAAAAATAATCAGGATGGGAACGATAACAAAAATATTATGAAAAAAAATAAGTAAATTTCGTGCGATGATGCGATGCATGTGTAAGCTATAAGGTAATCTTACTTGTTTAATTAAGCTCTCTGATGTGACGAAACCGTCGGTGTATTCCATGACGACGGTAGAGAGGAGTGACCAACCTAACATGCCGGCAACTAGAAACGGATAATAGGAATCTAACTGCACATGAAATAAATGGGCATAAAGATACCCCATCGAGTAAACAGTGATCGCCATGCTAAGGGTCAGCCAAAAAGGACCGAGAACAGAGCGACGATATCGCAACTTAATATCTTGGTAAGCAAGGAGTAGCCAAATTCGCCATTTTTTCAATCCATCCATGAAGTCAAGCCAAGCAAGCGTTGCTTGTGTTTTTTTTAAATAAGCAACGGGCGCCTGTTCAGAATGAGCTGGCGTATTTTCAGTATGTATTACCAATTCAACGTCCGTGGGTGTCATCTATTGGATTTAACCTAAAATTAACGTAACTTTTATGTGTTTTCTGCTAGCGCGAGAGGATAGCATGCTCGGTGGTGGCAAACAACTCAAAATTAAATAGTTAAACAAAGCGAATGAAGGCGCTTGAATGGCATGGATGATGGAGAGGTAGATCGATGAATATCAGGAAAGAAGATAAAAAAGTTATTTTAGATTATTTTTATGCAGCTAATCGATGTGATTTGGTATTAATGTCATCTTCTTTCGATACCAATACGCTTAGTGCGCTGCCAATCAAATCGAATGTCGCTTATATCCGAAGTGGGAGTCAGCTTTTTTATGTACACAAAACAAAAAAAGAATGTACCGAAATATGGATGAGTGAAGAAAAAATAGGAAAATTTGATCAAGCACTAAGCCCGTCTTATTTAGCCAAGTCGTTGTCAAGCGATGAGTTGGATACGGTTATGCGGATCACTGGACATGCCTGTGTGGTTTTAATTAAAAAAGAGGCAGAGCATTTTTTGAATTTATATTATCAGTTAAATGTTAAAATTAATGACGGATCCGCGGTATTTGAAGATTTACAAGAAATAGTCACAAAGATTTATGATTATTCTTTATTGGTAAGCGATGAAAATATTTTTTATTTTAACAATGCGATCAAAAAAATGTCAAAAATCTATCATAATATTTTTTTAAGTGTTGTGAAAATTTTTAATCAGAGTAAGAGCCAGCTAAGTAAGCTAAACAAAAAAGAGCATGAGATGTTTGTTGGATTTTTCAATCAATGGATTGTGTTTCCTATGATTGAAGAAAACCTTTTTTATAATCAACACGGCTACATGAGTCGTTATTTTGGCAAAATTCAGATCCTTTTCCTTGAAAATCAGTCAATGAAGCAAGTGGTTGAGTTTTTAAAAAACTTAGATAAGGAAATTGATGAGGAAATTTTTTATAAAAAAAACAGAGGGAGAGAATGGCCTGTTTTTTTGGTTTATCTATTTTCTTTTAGATATTTAAATGCCGAAGAACCTCATTTCTATACTGCAAAATCGAATAGATGTTATTTTGATTATTTAAAAAAATATTTCCCAGTGGAGAGTGGGAATGAATTCAAAATATCATTGATTTTTGTTCCTGATAAAATAATTCAAATGTTTTTTTTAAAGAATGATTTTGATGATTCTTTGTCTGTGAATTTAATTGAGGAAAATTTTATTCTTTTTAATGGCGATAGAAACATGGCGAGCGCTGTTTTTTTGAAAAAATTTATCAGCGCTATTCAGGAATTCTTCGATACTAAGTTGCTTTCTAAGGATGTTTCTTGCCTTTTAACAAAAAATGAAATTGATCATTTTTATCAATTGGTTGGTAAAATTAAATTTAAAAATAAGCAGCATCAGTTGATCATTGAAAACATGCTGCCAAATTTCAATAATCAATCTTTCTCAAAGAAAGAAAATGTTGAAAATCAAACAACTCGAAATTTGATGGAATTTTTAATTGATGTGTCGCCGAATGTAATCCAGGAAATTATTTTTTTTATTTTTAATGAAATTAAAAAAACAAAAAATAAATCGGATTATAAAAGCGACGCTTTGAAAGTTTATATTGTTATTGAGAACATAAAATCGAAAATTGATATGACGATTAGTCGGTTGGCTCATTCTTATTTTAATTTTATTAAACATAAAGTTAAGGAAGAATTAGATAACAATATTCATAACAACTCTTTTTTCATCATGCGAGTTATGTGGGGAACTTATTTTGATTATTCAGAGGAAATATATCGTTGGCATCAGTGTCTCGATAAGATTATTAGAGCCGAAAAAATGATGGCTAATCGCATCCAGCATCTTAATTTGTTACGCGGATTGATAGAAGGGAATTCAGATAATGCAATTGACTTAATGAGAGTGTTGATTCGGATTACCAGTATGATCATTAATCAAGTCGATGATGCGGGCTTGGTGCCGCTCGCTTATGCTGTCATGTATCGTCGAGATAATATGGCTGATTTGTTACAGAAAAATGGTGCTTCATTCGATTTTCATTTTGGCCAAAGTACTTTATTTCATATTGCAGCTAAGAATTTCAATAATAGAATGGTCAGTTGTTTTTTAGATAATGGATTTGATTCTGTTGTTTTAGACTCTGATAATAAAACACCGCTTGTTTTGTTGTGCGATGTAATTGCCGATTCTAATTTTTATTATGAAATAACGGAGGAAATGTATCAAGAAAATATTAATTGCTTAACACGATTATTGGCAGGGAGTAATGAAAGTATCATTTTTAGGCAAATAAGATCGGATAATTTTTTTTATCATTCATTGTTGGAATTTCGAAAAAAAATGGCTTTTATTTATATATTAAATCTAAGCGGCGTATTCCCCGTGCCAGAGTTTCTCGCAAGGGAATTGATGCTTTATTCGGCGGCGACTTTTATAGGTCCTAATCCTGTTTATATAAAATGTTATCAAGACATCATGACGGCTTTGCTAGAAAATTCAGAATTGTTTGGTTGTTTTTTAGAAAATGGTATTCATGAGATTTATCAACAGATGGAATTTAGCAAAAAAGAAGAGCGCCAATTTAAGGCGATTGCAAAAAAATATCCGCAATTTGCTTTGCGTAAAATAAAAGATAAAAATTTCGATGCTTCTGATCTATCAATAAAAGAAAAAATCCATGATTTAACGTGTATTAATTCAGTGGCAATGACCCATATGCTGGCAGCTGAGTCATTGGCGGCGGTGGTATTGGCGAAACGAAAGTTGAAAAATGATCATTTTATAGAAAATAAATTAACGATGGGGGATGTCGACAAATGGAAAATAAAAGTTGCGAATAAAAAAGATGAGCATTTAATGATTGCGATTCTTGGGGTATTTTCAGAGTTAAAACGCATTGGTATCGATTGTGGGACATACTCTAACATGGTGCTTGTTTTGAGTGATTTTATTATTCAACAAAGAAGAGTGCTGCATCATCCTTTAACTTTTTTTGTGAAAGAAGTGAAGGAGAGATATTGCGATATGATCCCAAAGGAAGAAATCGCAAAAAAGAGGAGTCACAATCATTTCAAATAAGAGGCCTGGCATTTTGACACTAACTCGAATCAATATCTATTTTTTATGTCTTCTTTGGATTGTATGGCGATAATAAATTGATTTTTATTCATTCAATTTTTCTTTCACAAAGCACTGAAAGGCATCTCTGAATTTTTCTGGTGAAAATCGAGACGCATTTTCTACGCAATGTTCAACACAAAACGAAGAAGCATGGCGTTCAAATTGTTCGATCGCATGACAAAGGGCATTCGTTGTTTGTGTGTGGAAAAAAATACCGGTCGATTTTTCTTGCGAAAGATCGCGTACTGTTTCCAGTGCACCACCTTTTCCATAGGCGATAACAGGTGTTCCGCAAGCTTGTGCTTCGAGCGGCACAATACCAAAATCTTCTTCGGCGGCAAAGACAAATGCTTTAGCACGTTGCATTAAATTGATTAAAACGCTATTCGGTTGATATCCTAGTAATTTAATATTGGCGGCTGTTTTGCGTTGAATTTTTTGATAATCCGGTCCGTCACCGACCACTATTAATTTTTTATCAGGCATGGCGGCAAAACTTTCAACAATTAAATCAATTTTTTTATAAGGCACCATCCGTGAAGCAGTCAAATAAAAATTTTCTTTGGCATGATAAGGGGTGAATTGTGAAATATTAACGGGAGGATAAATTACTTCCGCTGATCGACGATAAGTTTTTTGAATGCGTTTAGCAATGTAATGCGAATTCGCAATGAAATGATCAACACCATTCGCGCTGCGTGAATCCCATTGGCGTAATTTATGTAAAAAATAACGCGCGAAATAGCCTTTTATGTTTTTATCTAAACCCGATTCTTTTAAATATTGATGCTGTAAATCCCAAGCATAACGCATAGGGGAGTGAACATAACTAATGTGTTTTTGATGAGGTCCCGTGATGACTCCTTTGGCGACGGCATGTGAGCTCGAAATAATTAAATCGTAAGCAGATAAATCTAATTGTTCAATGGCAAGTGGCATCAAGGGTAAATAATGGCGATATTTCTTTTTTGCAAACGGTAGTTTTTGAATGAAGGTGGTTTGACTGATTTTACCTAAAATAAAATCGCGTTGATTATTTTCAAGAAAATCAATGACTGAAAAAAGATCTGCGTGAGGAAAACATTGGAATAATTCAGCGAGTACTTTTTCCGCGCCACCCAAGGTGACTAACCAATCGCAAACAATCGCTACTTTCATCGATTTCATTTGACTCGTCCATAAGTATCTTCTAATCGTACGATATCATCTTCACCTACGTATTGACCGGTTTGAATTTCAATGATGACCAAATTTTTTTCGCCAAAATTAGACAGTCGATGAGGTGCTTTAATGGGCACAAAAGTGGATTCATTGGGATGAAGTAAATATTCTCGATCTCCATTAATAATATGGGCTGTTCCTTCGATTACCACCCAATGTTCACTCCGATGATGATGTAATTGTAAGGAAAGCGAAGCGTTAGGATGCACAATGATACGTTTGATTTTAAAGTGAGGACCTTCTTCTAATACGGTGTAAGATCCCCACGGACGAATGACGGTGCAATGAGTCAGATAACTTTGATGGGCATTCGCTTTTAACATTTGCACAACATCTTTTACTTCTTGTGAGCGTTCGCAATGTGTTATTAGTAAAGCATCCGGTGTGTTGATAATCGCAAGATCTTGGATGCCGATAGAAGCGACCATTTTACCTTCATTGTGAATAAAATTATTTTTTGAGTCGATGACGATTGCTTCACCTGAAATCGCATTGCCTTGTTGATCGGTTCGATGTAGTTTTTTATAAGCATCCCATGAGCCAATATCATGCCAAGCAAAATCACAAGCAATGACGCCAATATTAGTTGCTTTTTCCATGATGGCATAATCCAGGGAAATAGTCGGTAAAAGTTGAAAATAGTCAGCGGGGCATTCAACTACGGATGCTTCGGGAGATTGTGGTGAAGCATTCCAACATTTTTTTGCAATAACCGATAAATCCGGTGCGTATTTTTCAAATGCTTGAATGATGGCTTCTGCGGTGAAGCAAAACATTCCCGAATTCCATAAATATTTTTTTGATTCAAAATAAGTTGCCGCTAATGAAGCTGATGGCTTTTCTATAAATCGTTTAACAGAATAAGCATCGGAAAGCGAAATTTTTTTACCCAATTCAATATACCCAAATCCTGTTTCAGGGGCGGTAGGGGTGATGCCCAGGGTAACTAAACGATGTTGTTTTGCAAGCGTAATCGCTTGTTGGCAAGCTAATTGAAAGGCATCGAGATCTGAAATCCAGTGATCAGCGGGTAAGATGAGTAAAATTGCTTCGGAGCCATGGCTCGCTTTAATTTTTAACGCAGCTAATAAAATAGCCGGTGCGGTATTTTTTGCAAAAGGCTCTAAGAGGAATGTTTTTTTGATCGAAGTGGTTGAGGTTATTTTTTCATATTCGGCAATGGTTTTCAGGTAGTACTCTTTATTGGTTACTGTCATCACTTCAGTTGGCTGAAGATGGATAGCGCGTAAAAATGTTTTTTGTAAAAAACTTTGGCCATCCGGCAATGTAATAAATGGTTTGGGGTGTGATTCTCGTGAAAGCGGCCAAAGTCTTGTACCGGTGCCACCTGAAAGAATGATCGGGATGCATTTATCGTTAGAGATCATATTGTCTTCATGCTTTTGTATGGTGAAGATCGTTGCAATCTTATACAGTTATTTTAATATGAGCAAGATCTAGAAGTGGGATCTCATTTATTATTGGTAACTACTCACCCGGCGTCATTGCGAAACCCGCGTTTTTTGCGGGTTGAAGCA
>CAYTKY010000029.1:0-23755 GCA_964438435.1 uncultured Coxiellaceae bacterium
ATAGGCGTGTGCGTTCAGCGCGTGTCCCTATTACGGCAAAAATTGTGGCAGACATGATGGCGGCCGTAGGAATCAGTCGTTTAGTCACGGTTGATTTGCACGCAGATCAAATTCAGGGATTCTTTTACATGCCGGTCGATAATCTTTATAGCACACCGATTATGCTCGAAGATATCCATCAAAAAGCCTATCAAAATACGATGATTGTTTCGCCGGATGTGGGCGGTGTTATTCGTGCGCGCGCTATCGCAAAGCGTGTTTCTGGCGCTGATTTGGCAATTATCGATAAACGTCGTCCTCGCCAGAATGAAGCACAAGTGATGCATATTATTGGTGATGTAAAGGACAGAGATTGTATTATTATTGATGATATTGTTGATACAGCCAGTACATTGTGTCGTGCAGTGGAAGCATTGAAAGACCATGGTGCTTCAAAAGTCGCTGCTTATTTAACACATCCTGTTTTATCGGGTCATGCAATTGAAAACATTAATACTTCCTTGTTAGATGAAATTGTTGTAACCGATACGATTCCTCTTTCAGCGGAAGCTAGAAATTGTTCGCGTATTCGTTGTTTGAGTCTTAGCCAAGTGATTGCGGAAGCAATTAGACGCATCAGTGGCGCAGGATCATTGAGCCGTATGTTTGTTGACTAAAAATTGCTCTCATGTCTTGATTGGGCGAACGACAGTGCCTTGAAGTGATTTCAACCTTCCATCTTTCTAAATTCTGTGTAAAATGGTCGATCCTTATTCTGGTCGCGGAATAAGTTATATTAATCTTAAATAAAGTGGAGTTAATACAATGGCATCGAAACAAAAATTTGAACTCGAAGCTGGTGTTCGCCACGATATGGGGAAAGGTGCGAGCCGCCGCCTACGTCGAGAAGAAAAAGTTCCTGGCGTGATCTATGGCGGTGGAAAGGCTGCGCAATCTCTCACCCTCGAACACAAACATATTTCGAAATCTCTCGAAAATGAGGCTTTTTATTCACACATTTTGACTTTAAAAACAAATGGCGAATCGGAGCGCGTTATTTTAAAGGATGTGCAACGTCATCCTTATAAACCGCGTGTATTGCATGTTGATTTTCAGCGTGTTCGTGCAGATGAGAAATTGCATATGCATATTCCTTTGCATTTTGTAGGTGGTGATAAAGCACCGGGTGTGAAAGATGCGGGTGGTATTGTGTCACACATCATGAGTGATGTTGAAGTGTCCTGTTTCCCGGATGATTTGCCAGAATATTTAGAGCTCGATATTTCAGAAATGCAATTAAATCAAATTCTGCATTTGTCCGATATTAAACTTCCTAAGGGTGTTGAATTAGTTGCTTTGGCGCATGGTGATGATAAGCCTGTTGTGTCTGTTCACATTCCTCGAGTGGAAGAAGAGCCTGTTATTCCTGAAGAAGCGCCCTCTGCTTCTGAAGTTCCTGCTATCGCACAAAAAGGTGATGCAGAAGGGGATGAAGGCAAATAATCAAAGTAAAATACGTTTTTTACGAGCGGCGTAGCGTTAGCTGAGAAAGTTGTTTTATTATTTCGTCATCCAACCCTTCCCCTGCTTGCAGGGGAAGGTGACCGGAACGCAGATGAGGTGTTGCATCGTTTGCACGTATCAATTCAAGGATTTCCATGTCTCCCATACAACTTATTGCTGGATTAGCAAATCCGGGAAAAGAGTATGCTGATACCAGACATAATGCTGGCGCATGGTTTGTGAAAGAATTAGCTGATCAAACACAAGTCAGCATGCGTCGTGAGGCAAAATATCATGGATTGCATAGTCTTGTTCAATTGCATGGTCAAGCGTGCCATTTGCTTATTCCGACCACTTACATGAATGAAAGTGGTTTAGCGTTGCGTGCTTGCATGAGTTACCACAAGATTGCACCGACTGCTTTATTAATTGCCCATGACGATATTGATTTACCCGTGGGTGTCGTCAAATTAAAATGGGACGGCGGTGATGGCGGGCATAATGGGTTGAAAGATATTATTCGTCATTTGAATACGAGACAATTTTATCGGTTGCGTATTGGGGTCGGACATCCTGGTAAAAGTAAGGATGTTGCTGATTATGTTTTACAAGCGCCTTCTAAATCAGATTATCAAAAAATAAATTTTGCATTACAAAAAGTACAAGATGTTTTACCACTTATTTTGCAAGGTGACATGCAAAAAGCAATGCATCAATTGCATACTGAAAATTTAAATTAAACGAGGAATTTTTTTGTATGGGTTTGAAATGTGGAATTGTTGGGTTACCCAACGTGGGCAAATCAACGCTTTTTAATTGTCTGACAAAAGCACGTGTTGCTGCAGAAAATTATCCTTTTTGTACGATAGAACCGAATGTGGGTGTCGTTGCCGTACCTGATCCTCGTTTAGATAAAATTGCGGCAATTGTTAAGCCGCAACGCATTTTACCAACAACAGTAGAATTTGTTGATATTGCTGGAATTGTAAAAGGGGCATCACAAGGCGAAGGGTTAGGGAATAAATTTTTATCACACATTCGTGAAACTGATGCAATTATTCATGTCACGCGTTGTTTTGAAAATGATAATGTCACACATGTTGCTGGAAAAATTTCGCCGACAGAAGATATTGAAGTCATTAATACTGAATTAGCATTAGCTGATCTCGAAACAGTTGAAAATGCCATTCACCGTGTCCAGAAAGGAGCGAAATCAGGCGATAAAACAGCCCTGATTGAATTAAATTTATTAGAGCGTATCAAAAAACAGTTGAATCAAGGCAAGCCTGCGCGTGCGCTTGATTTTACAAAAGAAGAAAAGCCATTATTAAAATCATTTCATTTGCTCACGTTAAAACCAACGTTATATGTAGCCAATGTGGCTGAAACAGGGTTTGTTAATAATCCTTTATTAGATGAAGTCAATAAAATCGCGCTTAGTGAAAAAGCGGATGTGGTAACGATTTGTGCTTCAATTGAAGCTGAAATTGCGGAATTAGACGATGCTGAGAAAATTTTATTTTTAGCGGAATTAAATCTCACGGAACCGGGATTGGATCGCCTTATTCATGCTGCTTATCATTTGTTGGGATTGGAAACGTATTTTACTGCTGGTGAAAAAGAAGTTCGTGCATGGACTATTCATGTAGGTGATACGGCACCCCAAGCGGCTGGAGTGATTCATACGGATTTTGAAAAAGGATTTATTCGTGCAGAAATTATTTCGTATGAAGATTTTATTCATCATAACGGTGAGCAGGGCGCAAAAGAAGCCGGGAAATGGCGATTAGAAGGCAAGGATTATGTGATGCACGATGGCGATGTGGTGCATTTTAGGTTTAATGTATAGATAACGTCAATATCTTCGACGTTGTCTCGTTGCTTCAAATAAAAAAATACCCGTAGCTACCGAAACATTGAGGCTTTCAACAGAACCAAACAGCGGTATTTTTATCAGGCCATCGCAATGTTCACGGGTGAGGCGACGTAGTCCTGATCCTTCGGCGCCCATTACTATCGCGAGGGGGCCTGACAAATCTGTTTCATACAAGGTTTTTTCTGCTTCTCCTGCGGCACCATAAATCCAAATACCTTGTTCTTTTAATTCTTCTACTGTACGAACTAAATTAGTTACTTGCACAAAAGGAATAATTTCAGCTGCGCCACTTGCTACTTTGCTAACGACGGGGGTTAATCCTACCGATTTATCTTTAGGTGCGATAATAGCGTGTACACCCGCAGCATCAGCAGAGCGAAAGCAAGCGCCCAAATTATGAGGGTCTTGCACGCCATCTAATATGAGAAGAAAAGGCGGAACATCTAAATTTTGCAAAAGTAAGCTTAAATCAGCTTCGGAATATGGTTTGGCTGGTTGGCAAATCGCGACAACCCCTTGATGAGTTGCTTCTTGAGTTAATCGATCTAGTGTTTGTTTGTCAACGACATCAACGTCAATACAATGTTTTTTTGCAAGCGATTGTAGTGTTTCAGTTTTTTTATCGTGACGTGCTGCTTGTAACATTAATTGGGTAATGCGATCAGGCTGATTTTTTAAAAGCGCTTCAACAGCATGCCAACCAAAGATAAATTGTTTTGCACTCATCTTTTTTTCTTTTTTCCTAGTGTTTTATTTTTATGTTTTTTTATTTTTGTTGAACGAGCTAATTTACCTTTTCCTGTGCGCGTTCCTTCGGCTAATACAAAGTCAATTTCTCGTTGATCTAAGTCTACACGCGCAACTTGTATTTTAGTGAGGTCACCTAATTGAAAACGTCTTCCTGATCGTTCGCCGATTAACGCATGTTTGATTGGATCGAATTGGTAATAATCATCAGGCAACGTACTAATATGCGCGAGGCCTTCAACATAAATATCTTTTAATTCTACAAAAATACCAAAATTCGTCACACCTGAAATGACGCCAACGAATTCTTGTCCAACTTTATCCATCATGAATTCACATTTCAACCAGTCGGTTACTTCGTGGGTTGCATCGTCAGCGCGTCGTTCGGTCATCGAGCAATGCTCACCTGCTCTGATGAAAGCGCTAACATCGGTTGGCGGTGCTTTTTTGGCAAGTAAATGTTTAATGCCGCGATGAACTAATAAATCAGGATAGCGACGAATTGGAGACGTAAAATGTGCATAAGCTTCGTAGGCTAATCCAAAATGACCTTTATTATCGGGACTGTAAATGGCTTGACTCATCGAACGTAATAAAACAGTTTGTATCATGTGGGCATCAGGACGATCTTGAATGACACGTAAAATATGCGCGTAATCACCCGGAACAGGTTCGCGATGCCCCGGCATTTTTAAGCCGATTTCATTTAAGAATCGACGCAAATCATTTAATTTTTCTTCTGAAGGGCCTTCATGCACACGATAAAGGGCGGGATGTTCATTCTTTGCTAAAAAACGTGCAGCACAAATATTCGCGCACAGCATGCATTCTTCAATGACACGATGAGAATCAAAACGTTCATAAGGGATAATTTTTTCTATTTTACGGTCATTGCTAAAGACAATTTTGGTTTCCGGCAAATCAAAATCAATGGCACCGCGAGCTTTCCGTGCTTTTTGTAAGATACGAAAAAGATCGTAGAGATGCGTGAGATGAGGGATCACTTCTGGGAAACGCTCGCGCATGCGCTTATCATTTTTTTCCATCATGGCATGCACTTGATTGTAAGTGAGGCGTGCGTGTGAACGAATCACGCCTTCATGAAAAGTATAACGCATGATTCTGCCAGTTGGGTGAATAGCCATCTCACAGACCATTACCAAACGATCTACCTTAGGATTGAGTGAACATAAATTATTTGACAATGTTTCAGGTAACATGGGAATAACGCGGCCAGGAAAATACACAGAATTGCCACGTTGATAAGCTTCATTATCCAGTGGGGTATGGGGTCGTACGTAATGACTGACATCAGCAATCGCGACATACAAAGTAAACCCACCTTTTTCTCGCGGTTCACAATAAACAGCATCATCAAAATCTTTTGCATCATCACCATCGATGGTGACAAACGGGTGGTTGCGAAAATCTTTTCGCTCAGCGCTGGTTTCTTCAGGGACATGCGGTAAAAACTTTGAAGCTTCTCGCGTGACTTCTTCTGGCCAATGACACGGTAGCGCGTGATTCCGGATAGCAACATTAATTTCCATTCCAGGCGCCATGTGATCGCCTAATATTTCGATCACTTTTCCTATGGGTCTAGTATGCTTGGTCGGCTGTTCTGTGATAGCGACGACGACGATTTGCCCGTCTTTTGCATCGCTTCGTGCATCGGGCGGAATGAGAATATCTTGAGTAATACGTTGATTGGCTGATTCAACAAAAGCAGCGCCTGATTCAATATGAAGACGACCAACAATTTGTTGAGTATTGTGTTCTAATACTTCCACAATCACAGCTTCTCGGCGACCGCGCGTATCAATATTGGAAACACGCACTAAAACACGATCACCATGAAAAACTAAGCGCATTTGCCGAGGGCTTAAAAATAAATCTTCATCGCCTGTATCAGGTGAAAGAAAACCAAATCCATCTTTATGAGCAATGACTAATCCCGCAATCAATTCCATACTTTCAAGCGGACCATAAGCACCTTTACGGTTTTTCAATAATTGCCCATCACGGGCCATCGCTATTAAGCGACGACGCAATGCTTCTTGATCATCTGGGAAATGTAAATCCAGTTCTTCTTCAAGCTGGGTTTGAGTAGCAGGGCGCCCTCGTTCAGCAAGATATTCTAAAATAAATTCACGGCTGGGGATGGGGTGCTCGTATTTTTGCGATTCCCTTTCAGCAAATGGATCCGGTTTGTTACGAAATTTTCTAAATTTTGCCATCAAATAAACCTAATATGCGATTCATAAAATTCAAGTCGACCCACTGAGTTGAAGCGCGTAATATAGACATCATAAATCAGAGAATGGGAAAACGATAGCGAATATCGATAAGGAGTGTCATCCAATGGAACGAATTATCTTCGTGTTGAGCACATTTTCTGTTGTGTTACTACTTTCTTCCTGCGCAAGTACTGACTCAAGGAGTTATCAGCATGCTACGTGTACTACGCTCAAAAGCCAAGTAGTTTTTAGTGGCGCGACGAGCAATGTGAGACGAGCAGTCATCCAAAATGCTGAAAAACCATTGCGGCAAGCAAATTACGATAAAGAAAATTGTGGATGATGGGGTCTCATACCGCCACCTCGCCTTTAATATGCGGGTGTGATTGATAATTGAGAATATCAAAATCTTCGTAAACATAATCAAATAAAGAGGCGGGCTTGCGTTTGATTTGTAAGAGGGGTAATGGATAAGGGGTGCGACTTAATTGTGTTTTTACCTGCTCAAGATGATTTAAGTAAATATGACAATCCCCTCCTGTCCAAATAAAATCCCCCACACCGAGGTTGCACTGTTCTGCAATTAAATGTGTGAGTAAAGAATAAGATGCGATATTAAACGGTACGCCTAAAAAAGAATCGGCTGAACGTTGATATAATTGGCACGATAATTTTTTTTCAGCGACATAAAATTGCATTAATAAATGACACGGCGGCAAGGCCATTTGCTGTAAATCACCGACATTCCAGGCGCTGACAATGAGTCGACGTGAATCAGGGTTAGCCTTGATTTGTTTGATTAAGTCACTCATCTGGTCATGCTGATGCCCATCAGATGTTTGCCATGCGCGCCATTGTTTACCATACACGGGGCCTAAATTGCCTTGCGCATCCGCCCATTCATTCCAGATTGTGACGCCATTTTCATTGAGATAACGAATATTGGTATCGCCCCGTAAAAACCACAGTAATTCATGGAAAATACTTTTGGTATGCAATTTTTTAGTGGTGATCAAAGGGAATCCTTCATTCAGATGAAAGCGCATTTGATAGCCAAAAATACTGAGCGTACCTGTGCCTGTGCGATCTTCTTTTTTTGTTCCGTAGGTCAAAATATGTTGTAGATAATCAAGATATTGTTTCATAAGGTTTTCCGCTACGATAACTCCATACCAACAAACCGATACCCACTAGCATCAACGGCAATGATAACAATTGACCTTCTGTTAGCCAACCAAAGGCTAAATAACCGATTTGAATATCAGGTTCACGAAAAAATTCAATGATAGATCGAAACAGACTATAACCCAAGGCAAATAAGCCTGATACAGCGCCGAGCGGTTTCGGTTTGCGAGAATAAGACCATAAAATAATAAATAACAAAACACCTTCTAATGCAAATTCATAAAGTTGAGAAGGGTGACGTGGGTAAGGCCCACCATTTGGAAAAACCATAGCCCATGGGACATGGGTGATGCGCCCCCATAATTCGCCATTAATGAAATTGCCGATACGACCGGCACCCAATCCGATCGGAACGACAGGCGCAATTAAATCTGTTAATGCTAAAAAACGGACATGATGTTTTTTTGCATATAAAAATAACGCAACGATGACACCTAATATACCGCCGTGAAAGGACATGCCGCCCTTCCATGTTTGAAATATCAACAGAGGCTCAGAAAATAAAGCGTGCCAATCATAAAACAACATATATCCCAAACGACCGCCGATGATGGCACCTAATGCGGCATAAAAAACAATGTCAGATAATTGATCTTGCGTGAATCCACGGGGAGAATAACGAAGTCGTAGCGATAATAAGCCCCAACCACCTAAAAATCCGACAAGATACATCAATCCATACCAATAAACAGGCCAAGAACCGATATGAAAAGCAACTGGATTAATATAGGGATGAGTTAACATTAGCGCCCCGCTCGAATTAAATGACCTAAACCTGCTCGTTCTAACGCAAGCTCCATATGACAACGTATCATGACAGCACTTTCCATGCTCAGTGCTTCTTGTAATAGTTTCGCTGCTTTTTTTCTAGTGATATGACGAATAATCCAGCGAATACGGCCGATGGAAGAAGCATTCATACTCAGCGAATCAAAACCCATCGCTAACAATAACATGACAGCCGCTGGGTCGCTTGCTATTTCACCGCAAATACTCACGTGTTTCCCTTCTTGATGGCCATTTTCCACTACTTGAATGAGTGCGCGCAACACAGCAGGATGGAGCGCATCGTAGAGGCTGGCGACGCGTGGATTGTTTCGGTCAACTGCTAAAATATATTGCGTTAAATCATTACTGCCGACAGATAAAAAGTCGACTCGTTTTGCGAGTGCTCGTGCTTGGTAAACGGCAGAAGGAACTTCAATCATGACGCCAATTTGGGGCATATCAATATCATAACCTTCATCGCGCACTTCTACGTAGGCTTTGCGAAACAATCGGAGTGCTTCATCGACTTCGGTCACATCGGTAATCATGGGTAACATGATGCGCATATTATTTAATCCTTCACTGGCGCGCATCATGGCTCGCATTTGTGTCAGAAAGATTTCAGGGTGGTCAAGGGTGATGCGAATGCCGCGCCAACCTAGAAAAGGATTATCTTCAAGAATAGGAAAATAAGGGAGCGGTTTGTCGCCACCCACATCGAGTGTGCGGATGATGACGGGTCTGGGTGCAAAAGAGGCTAATAATTGTCGATAAATGATGCGTTGTTCTTCGCCTGAAGGAAAGCGATCACGCATTAAAAAAGGAATTTCTGTGCGATATAATCCAACACCTTCAGCGCCAGCCGCAAGAGAAATGCTGATGTCAGCACCTAATCCTGTATTGACCATCAATGCGATGCGATGACCATCTTGGGTGACGGCAGGTAGGTCACGAATTTCTTCTAACTGCGCATCTAGTTTTTTTTCTTCTTGGATGAGACGTTCGAATTCGGCACGCAATGATTGGCTCGGTGAAACATGAATTTGGCCATAATAGCCATCAACAATAATTTCTTTATCGAGTAATTCCAAAATCGGTGTTTCTCCGAGACCCATGACAGTCGGCACTTTCATCGCGCGCGCTAAAATAGCGATGTGTGAATTGGCGGATCCTTGTGCAGAAATAACACCAGCAAGGCAACCTTCAGGGACTTCAGCCAAATCGGTAGGGGTGAGTGATTCACCAATCAGAATCGTTTTTTCTGCATAAGTAGGCGTTGCTCGTGCATTTTGTTCAAGTGAAATGAGGACGCGCAACCCTAAATCTTTGATGTCAGCAGCGCGTTCACGTATGTATTCATTATCTAGACTTTCTAAACGACGGACATGGGTGGAAATGGCTTCCCGTAATGCACCTGGTGCCCAATTGCCCGAGCGAATGTGGTTTGCAACTTCTTCGCCCAATTCAGAACTGTCTAAAATGCGCTGATAAGCATCGAATAAAGCGCGTTCTTCGGCAGGTAAATTGGGAGATAATCGTTCACTCAAAAGATGTAAATCTTCACGTACGGCAGCAAAGGCATCATGCAGTCGTTTAATTTCACCTTCTACGTCATCCGGTTCGCGATCTGGGACAGAATCTAAATCGTAAGGGGTATAAACAACGACACCGGTGCCAATTCCAATACCAGGCGCCCCCGGTACGCCAGAATAAATTAATTCATGGCGTCTCTCCTTCGAATCTTCTAGCAGCGAAATTAATGCACCTGTTGCGTCAGCATGAGCGATAATAGCGGCGAGTTGGGTCGCTAATGTGGCTAAAAATGCCTCTTCTGATTCATCATAACGTCGAGGTTCTTGCTGTTGAACAATCAGAACACCTAATACTTGTCGGTGATAAATGATAGGGGTGCCCAGAAAAGCGCGATAAGCTTCTTCTTTTATTTCTGCTACGTGAAGAAATCGGGGGTGTTGAGTGGCGTCATCGATGTTAACTGGTTCTTCTCGCTCACCGATTAAGCCAATTAATCCGCGATTTAACGGCACGCGTACTTTGCCAACGGCGCCGGGATTCAATCCTTGTGTGGCGACTAATACATACTCTCCGTGATGACGATCAAGTAAAAAAATAGAACATGCTTCGGTTGCTAAGGCAGTCGCAACACGTTTTACCATGATATCTAATGCTTCTTCAAAATCTTGAGCGCTAGATACCTCTTGGATAATTTGTCGTAAAATCGTTAGCATGCTGATGGTTCATCTCTGTCAGTTATTGCTTTCACGAAAATGTTTGGATAAAACGATTTTGGCAAATTCTTTTAATGCCATCACATAGACCCGCCGTTTAAATGTCACAACTTGACGTAATGGATACCAATAAGAAACCCACGACCAAGAATCAAATTCGGGGTCATCGTTTGCACATAAATCAATTTTGGCATTTTGATTTGCTAATCGCAGCAAAAACCATTTTTGTTTTTGGCCGATACATAACGGTTTCGTATAATGTCTTACTAAACGAGAGGGTAATCGATAACGCAACCATCGCCGTGTGCTTGCTAAAATTTCGACATCTTCTGAATTTAATCCGATTTCTTCTTTCAATTCACGAAACATCGTTTGCTCGGGCGTTTCATCTTCCTTCATGCCACCTTGAGGAAATTGCCACGCAAGCATGCCAATACGTTTGGCAAAAAAAACCTGACGGTTATGATTGACCAAAATGATGCCTACACCGTATCGATATCCTGCTTTATCTATCACTTGTTATCACCTACAATGTTTGCGAATAATCACAGAAAGACTGGAAGAGCCATAATTTCTATTGCATTGTTCCAAAATATTGCTCGGTGATCAAACAATAAAATCAAAATAGTTTTTTAATAAAATGGTTTTAAATGAAGATGGTTTCTTTTTCCCGCTCCACGATAATTGTTTTTTTTATTAATCTTGCCCTGTTGAGTATTCTGTTTTCGCTAACGCAAGGTAGTTCGCCTCTCTCCCTTTATCAGTTGTGGCTGAATGATCATCAGCAACTTCATACGATTTTATTTTTATTACGCTTGCCGAGAGCGTTAACTGCGTTTGTCACGGGTGGTTTATTAGCGCTCGCTGGTTCATTGATGCAATTGTTGGTGCAAAATCCGTTAGCTGACCCTTATGTGTTAGGCATTTCTGGTGGTGCAGCTTGTTTCGTCCTGTTGTTGATGATGTTCGGGTTGGGTGATGGTTGGCTGATCGGTGGCGCCTGGATGGGGAGCTTGCTAACGATTGCATTGCTTTTATTGCTAGCTCGCCATCACCATTGGCAAACGCATCGCTTATTGTTATCGGGCATTGCACTGGCTTGCGGATTTTCAGCTGTCATTAGCTTTATTTTTCTGATCAGCCCAGCAAACAATTTACACAGCATGTTGTTTTGGTTGACGGGTGATTTGAATGATCATCAATTTCCATGGTTGGGTTTAGCTATTTTATGGGTGGGATTGATCATTTGTTTGTTGCTTGCGAAGGGCTTTAATTTATTGGTTCGTGGTGATCAAGTCGCTCAAGTATTAGGACTTCCGTGCCAATATTATCGTATAGCGCTTTTTTTATTGAGTTCCCTCTTCACAGCAACTGCTGTGACGTTGGCGGGTTGTATTGGCTTTATCGGTCTGATTGTTCCCCATCTTGCACGACGACTATGTGGTTATGATCACCGCATGGTCTTTCCCATTTCTGTTTTGTTAGGCGGCACATTGTTGACAGTGGCGGATACGTTGGCTCGCACGTTATGGGCGCCACAACAAATTCCTGTCGGCATTTTAACGGCATTCATGGGTGTGCCTATTTTTATTTGGTTATTGCAAGCATGAAAAATTTGTTTGCGCATCACATCACCATTCAGCAAGATAAAAAAATAATTTGTCGTGATATGAGTTTGCATTTTTATCCTGGAGAAATATGCGGTATTTTGGGACAAAATGGTTGCGGCAAAACGAGTTTGTTGCACGCATTAATCGGGTTGCAACCCGTTCAGCAAGGCAATATCTTTATCGATAAAATGAATCTTAGCGCACTTCCCAAAAAAATAATGGCGCAACAAATAGGGATTTTGTTTCAAGATTATCCTGTTTTTCTCCCTCAAACGGTGTGGGAGTATTGTTTAGGAAGTCGTTTCCCGCATCTTGCTTATTTTCAAAATGAACGTCAGGAAGATAAGCGTTGCGTGAATGAATCGCTTCATTTGATGGAATTATTTTCATATCGTCATCGATCTGTGATGGCATTATCGGGCGGCGAAAAACGTCGATTGGCCATTGCCAGTCTGCTTTCGCAATCGCCGTTTATTTATTTACTGGATGAGCCTACGAATCATTTGGATATTCGGCATCAAATGCGGGTGATGCATCATTTTCGTTATTTAGCAAAAAATTTTTCTGCAACGGTGGTCATGGTTTTACATGATATTCGATTGGCGCGCGCATTTTGTGATCGTGTGGTCTTGATGTTTTCAGCGGAAGAATGGATGCAGGGAAAAAAAGAAGAGGTGTTGACAGCTGAAAATTTGACGAGGCTTTATCAATGGCCTATTGTTTCGATGGGCGAAGAACTATTTTTATTTCAATCGGGAAAAAAGGAGGTTGCATGAGCACGGCTATTAAAGTGCTGGTCAATGGTGCATTTGGTCGCATGGGTCAACTTGTGGTGAAAGCAATCGAAGAAACATCTGGATTGAAAATAGTAGGCCGAATTGGTCGCGAGTATGCTTTGAAAGATTCAATCAAGGATAGCCAAGCACAAGTTGTCGTGGATTTTACCCATCCAGACGCTGTGTTTGCTAATACGTCAGCGATTATTGAAATGGGTGCGCATCCTGTGATTGGCACTTCTGGATTAACGCAGCAACAAATCAAAACACTGCAAGAAAAGTGTGCGACATTGAAATTAGGGGGGTTAATTGCACCCAATTTTTCTTTGGGCGCCGTATTGATGATGAAGTATGCTAAAGAAATTGCGAAATGGATGCCGCATGTTGAAATTATTGAAATGCATCATGACGATAAAGCGGACAGCCCCTCAGGAACCGCCATTCGGTCAGCAGAATTACTGGCAGAGGCAGTTGCCACATTAAATCAACCGCTCAAGGCGGATCATGAAAATATTCGTGGAGCGCGTGGCGCAAAGCATCGCAATATTCCCATTCATGCGATTCGGTTGCCTGGCTTGCTTGCGCATCAAGAAATTATTTTTGGAAACCGGGGTGAAACACTGACTTTGCGTCACGATAGTATTGATAGACAGTCCTTTATGCCGGGTATTTGCTTGGCATGTAAAAAAGTCATGACGCTGGATCACTTGGCCTATGGATTGGAAGACCTTCTTTAATGAATCGCGCTTAAAGTAGGTCGGTATTTTTTAAACAAAAAAAATCCCCCATTTTCATGGGGGATTTTTAATCAAAATGGCCTAGCCTTCGCCTTTCATATTCATTGGGGCAGGTTGTGGACATGAAGTTGAGTAGCAGCCCACTAACGTGCTCATCATTACCACTAAAAGGACTAATCCGGTGATTTTTTTCATTGTACAACTCCTTTTGATTGCTTAAGTCAAAGATAAAAAAGGTGAGAACTCTTCTATTATATCGGGATTGTTTACGATCTTCCATTGTGTATTATTGCGCATGATGGTGGCTATCATTCCTTGTTAGTAGTAAAATGACGGTCTGCTTTGGGGTTTAGCAATTCTGTGGCTATCCATCTTATTCATAGTATACTAGCGATCAAACAATCATTTAGTGTCAATCATGAATACAAAAGATATTTCATCACAGCCTATTGGTATTTTTGACAGCGGCATCGGCGGTTTGACGGTTGCGCATGCACTGGTTGAGCAGTTGCCAAAAGAAAATATTATTTATTTTGGTGATACGGCTCATTTGCCTTATGGTGATAAATCCACTGCGGCTATCCAAGCTTATTCGGTGAAGATAGCCAATTTGTTATTGCAACAAAAATGCAAGCTCATCCTGATTGCATGCAATTCAGCTTCTGCCGCTGCTTATGAATTAGTGAAAGAATATATTGCGAGCAAAGCAATCGTGATGAATGTCATTGACCCGGTGATTCGTCATCTTCAAGAACAATACAGTGCTAAGCGGATTGGGTTAATTGGCACAAGACAAACGGTGAATTCACATATTTATAAAAAAAAAATTGATGATTTAAAATTAGGAATGACTTTATCATCTTCTCCAACCAATTTGTTAGCTTCTGCTATTGAAGAATTTGGTAGTCATCGCGTGATTGATTCATTATTGGAAGTTTATTTATCGCATCCGGATTTGCAACAAATCGATGCGTTGGTGCTTGCTTGTACGCATTATCCGATTATTAAAGAACGCATTTTGCATCATTATGAAAAAGTGCGGCGTCAACCGATGGAGCTGATCGATTCTTCTGATATTGTTGCCCGTGCGGTGAAACAGAAACTTGAAAAAGATCAGTTGTTGAATGTGACTGGCAACAGCACAAAACATTTTTATGTTTCCGATTACACGGATAGCTTTGCTGCAAATGCCAAGTTATTTTTTGGCGAGGACATTACATTAGAACGTTATCCTCTTTGGGATTGATGGGAATATTGTTCACATGAACTATCGACATGCTTATCATGCGGGAAATTTTGCAGATGTTGTTAAGCATATCATTCTTATTTCGCTGATGGATTTATTATCGCGTAAAGATTCTCCGATGTGTTGTATTGATACGCATGCGGGTCCTGGTTATTACGATTTGTTTTCAGAAATGTCTGCGAAAAATAAAGAATACATGGGTGGGATAGAGAAAATCATTCAACAGGATCGTCCTCCGGTGTTAGTGGGACGTTATTTGGATTGTATTCATCAATTAAATAACCGATTAACGCACGCAAAATTTGCATCACTACGTTATTATCCTGGCTCTCCGATGATCATGCGTCAGTTTATTCGCGCGCACGATTATGTCATTGCATGCGAGTTACAGTTGCAGGAATATCAACTTTTAAAATCAACGTTCATGGGTGATAAGCAAGTAGCCGTTCATCATATGGATGGATTTCTTGGCTTGAAAGCATTTCTGCCGCCACGTGAGCGACGTGGATTAGTATTGATTGATCCACCTTATGAAAACCCTGACGAATTTATACGCATTGCGCATTCGTTGCCAACGGGGTTAAAGCGGTGGGCAAATGGTGTTTACGCGATTTGGTATCCTATTAAAGAAAAAAGCACGGTACAACGCTTTTATCGCACACTAAAATCTTCTATCGATCAACCTATTTTAGCTGTCGAATTAAATATTTATCCGGATATTCCGCAACATTTAAACGGGTGCGGATTGGTCGTAATTAACCCACCTTTTCAATTTGAAGAAACAATGCATCAACTCCTTCCCTGGTTATGGAAAGCGTTAACAATCAATGACCAAGGACATTATTCCGCTTTTCTGCTGAAATAACAGGTAAAATAGATTTGTGAAGCAAGCGAAAACGGGATTTTTTTAACCGAATGGAATGAGGGGGTTGTCATGAAAAGATTTCTTTGTTCATGTATGGTGATCGGATTGATCGCTGGTTCATTAGCTGCTTGTACAGAATCGCAACGTAAAGATACAGGGATGGTGGCTGGGGGTGTGCTGGGCGGTGTAGCAGGGAGCGCGCTGACGGGTGGTAGCACAGCGGGTACCATTGTTGGTGCGGTCGGTGGTGCTTACGTAGGTCGACAAGTTACACATTAATTTGTTTTGCACAATCAATCCTCGTGTACCTCAGAGGAGAAGCGACGTACTACCGTTAGAGGTAGCAGGTCGCTTCTCCTCTGAATTTTCTCGAAAATAAAATCCCAACGATGGTATTCTTGCTAGCACAATCAATCAGATTGGATGAGGCAATTAAAATGAAATTATCTGAATTAAAAATCGGGGATCAGGCGCCTGATTTCACTTTGCCAACCGATGTAGAAAATAAAAACATATCCTTACATGATTTACGCGGGAAAAAGGTCGTCTTGTATTTCTATCCGAAGGACAATACACCGGGATGTACCAAGCAAGCTTGCGATTTTCGTGATTATTTCGGAGATTTCAAAAAACAGGGGATAGAAATTTTCGGTATATCCAAAGACGGTGCGAAATCACATACAAAATTTAAAGAGAAATATCATTTGCCTTTTACTTTATTAATTGATGCGAATGCCGATGTTTGTGAAGCGTATGGTGTGATTAATAAAAAAAGTTTATTTGGTAAAACATTTTTAGGTATTCAGCGCTCTACTTTTTTAATCGATGAAAATGGGTTGATTCTTGCTATTTGGCGGAAAGTTAAAGTGCCTGGACACGTGGAGCAAATACTCAATGATCTCAAATAAAAACAAAAAAACGGCCATTACACCGACGCGCGAACAAAATTATCCGGAATGGTATCAGCAAGTCATTAAAGCAGCTGATTTAGCAGAAGTTGCGCCTGTGCGTGGTTGTATGATTATCAAACCGTGGGGTTATGCAATATGGGAAAATATGCAGCGCATTTTAGATGAAGCATTCAAAACAATGGGTCATCGAAATTGTTATTTTCCATTGATGATTCCGTTGAGTTTTATGCAAAAAGAAGCGGAGCATATCGAAGGGTTTGCAAAAGAATGTGCGGTGGTCACGCATCATCGATTAGCAAAAAATGAAGAAGGTCAGTTAATTCCAGCCAGCCCATTAGAAGAACCCTATATTATTCGTCCCACTTCAGAAACGATTATTGGCGACGCATTTTCACGCTGGATACAATCTTATCGAGATTTGCCATTAAAAATTAATCAATGGGCCAATATTGTGCGTTGGGAAATGCGCACGCGATTATTTTTGCGAACGACCGAATTTTTGTGGCAAGAAGGTCATACAGCGCATGCAACGGCAGAAGAAGCAATGCAAGAAGCATTGATGATGTTGGATGTGTACGCACGTTTTGCAGAAGATTGCATGGCGATGCCTGTGATCAAAGGTGAAAAAAGTGCGAGTGAGCGTTTTCCAGGTGCAGTGAATACGTATTGTATCGAAGCAATGATGCAAGATAAAAAAGCATTGCAAGCAGGGACATCACATTTTTTAGGGCAACATTTTTCTCGTGGATTTAATATTCAATATCTCGGTGCGGATGGGAAAGAAGAATTTGCTTGGACAACGTCATGGGGTGTGTCGACACGGTTGATTGGCGGATTAATCATGACACACAGTGATGATGATGGATTAGTTTTGCCGCCAAGATTGGCTCCTTCACACGTTGTTTTATTGCCGATTATTCACAAAGAAGAAGACCGACAAACGATACTGGCATATTGTCAGCAGCTGGCTGATGAATTAAAACAAATGACATACCATGATCGACGTTTAAAGATAGAAATCGATACGCGTGATTTAACCGGTGGTGAAAAAGCATGGAGTTGGGTGAAGAAAGGGATTCCTATTCGGTTGGAAATCGGTATAAAAGAATGCAATGCTAATACTGTTTTCATGGGGCGACGTGATAAAGCTTACAAGGATCGTCAATCGATATCACGGCAGGAATTGATTTCGAATGTGACAAAAGAACTTGATGAATTGCAGTCGAATTTATTGCAACGTGCTCGCGTATTTCAAAAAAATAATTTACGAATCATCGAGCATAAAGATGATTTTTATGAATTCATGAAAAACGATGGGGGGTTTGCGTTAGCTCATTGGAATGGGTGTGCTGAAATTGAAGCTAAGCTCAAACAAGATTTAAACGTGACGATTCGTTGTATTCCATTAGAAAATGAAAATGGTGCAGGGAAATGTATTTTTTCTGGCGATAAAAGTGTTCAGCAAGTCGTTTTTGCAAAAGCTTATTAGCCTATAGGTGAATGGGTGGGTAGCTCGATTCTGTAACAAATTTATGCTACTCTCTCGGCAAAATTATCTTTCAGAAGGATAGATCGATGGACAATACCAAAGAGTTAGCTTTAACCATTAACAACATAGCGGTCAGAGGGAAAGGAATTTTAGCGGCGGATGAGAGCACGGGTACGATTACTAAGCGCTTTCAAGCATTAGGCATTGAGTCCACCGAAGAAACCCGTCGTGCCTATCGCGAAATTTTATTGACGACATCTAATCCTTTTATTGCGGGGATTATTTTATTTGAAGAAACATTAAATCAAAAAACCAGTGAAGGCGTTCCTTTTCCTGAAGCGTTGATCAAAGCGGGTATTTTGCCAGGCATTAAAGTGGATAAAGGCTTAGTGCATTTAGCGAATACCAAAGATGAAAATATTACGCAAGGGTTGGATGGTTTAGCAGAACGATTAATCGAATATAAATCAAAAGGCGCGCGTTTTGCTAAATGGCGTGCTGTTTATTCTATTTCAGGGACAACGCCTAGTACATTAGCTATTGAAACGAATGCAGAAGTGTTAGCGCGTTATGCAGCAATTTGCCAAGAGCAGGGCATTGTTCCGATTGTTGAACCAGAAGTATTGATTGATGGTGATCATACCTTGATGCGCTGTGAAGAAGTATCTGAGCCGGTGTTTCATGCTGTATTTGAAGCGCTGAATCGTCATCGTGTTCAATTGGAATATATTGTATTGAAACCAAGTATGGTGATTAATGGTAAGACATGCTCGCAGAAAGCGAGTGTGAAAGAAGTAGCCGAAGCGACGTTGCGAGTATTGCGTCGTACTGTGCCTGCTGCAGTTCCAACCATTAATTTCTTGTCAGGTGGTCAAACGTCAGAACAAGCGACTGCACATTTGAATGCAATGAATCAAATGGGGCCCCTGCCTTGGAATTTAAGTTTTTCTTTTGCGAGAGCTTTGCAAGATAATTGCATGAAAGTGTGGCAAGGCCAATCCAAACAGGCGGCGCTTGCTCAAGCTGCTTTTTATAAGCGAGCAAAATTAAATAGCTTGGCTGCTAAAGGGGAGTACACGGAAGCAATGGAAAAAGAAGATATCTCCTTGGTTGCTTAACGTGGCATTATTCGATGATTCTCTGCTTGTTGAGAATCATCGAAGTGTTATCTTTTATTATTTTCTTTTTTCTCATCAAATCAAGGAATGCATGCGATGACTATTTATATTAATACGGCCGATGCAAAAGAAGAATTTTCCGAATTAATTAATCGTGTATCGCATTATAAAGAACATATTATTCTCACGCGACGAGGCAAAGAAGTGGCGGCGATTGTGTCACTCGATGACTTGGCGTTGATCCAAAAAGAACAAAGTAAAAACGATTTAGAAGAAGCGGTGGAATCTTTAAAAGAAGTGCGCCATGTTGGTAGCATCACACTGGAAGATTTTAAAAAAGAGGTGGGATAATGAGATGACCGCTACGCCTTATCATGTGAAAATTTCACCGATAGCCGCGAAACAAATTCGCGCGTTGCCGATAAAACAAATCAAAATGATCATCAAATTAATTGAAGCATTGGCGGTTAATCCGCGTCCACCGGGGGTGAAAAAAATCGAAGGAATGATGGGGCTGTATTGCGAAGACATTGAGCATATGCGATTTATTTATAAGATAGAAGAACAAGAGATTTTATTGTTGTTGGTGAAATGATGTGTTGGGGTTTTCTGATATTTCTGTGGTTAAGGAATGATATTTTTTATTCGCTGTCTCCCTCATATTGACAACATTCCCCTGATGCTACCGGATTTTCTTTTTGTTTTGCTTCTAACACGCTTCCTGTAATTGGATTTGGGCGAAATATCGTGCAACCTTTTAAGCCTAATTCATAAGCTTGTGTATAAACATCGGTTAATTTTTCAAATGGAAAATCTTCTGGCAAATTAATGGTTTTCGAAATGGCATTATCAATATACGGTTGAACAGCGCCTTGAATTTGTAAATGTGCATGAGGTGTTAACCGTTGCGTATCGATCCATGCCGATGGCATGCTTTGATTTTGGTGTGCATCGAGCCAACATTGATAAGCATAATCTCTGACATGAAATGTTTTTGTTTCTTGTCCTTTTATTCGGACATGCCGCTCATATTCCGCTCGAAAAATAGGTTCGATACCATTCGAAATATTTTTTGCGAGCAAACTAATTGTGCCGGTTGGCGCAATGGTGTTGTGGTGACTATTACGAATGCCATTTTTCAAAATATTTTTTTGAAGGGAAGAATTTAATGTCATGACGAATTCGCTTTGTAAATAATCCGGCGCATAAAAAGGGAAAGCATTTTTTTCATGAGCTAAATCAATGGAAGTTTGCCAAGTTACTTCGGCAATTCGTTTCATGATTTCACGAGAGACAGCGATGGATTCATTGCTACCATAAAGAATATTTAGCATGACGAGTGCATCAGCAAGACCTGTTATCCCTAATCCAATTCGACGTGTTCCCAGTGCTTGTTCGCGTTGCTGATCAAGTGGGTAATGTGAAATATCAATGACATTATCTAAAAATCTGGTAGCAACTTTGACGGTTTCCTCTATCGCTGCCCAATCAATTTTTGCTTGGTGAGAAAAGGGCGATGAAATAAATCGTGTTAAATTAATGGCACCTAAATTACAAGCACCATAAGAAGGCAATGGAATTTCACCACAAGGATTGGTTGCATTAATTTGTTCGCGATACCATAAATTATTAGCGCGATTTATCGTATCACCGAATAAAACACCGGGTTCTGCCGTATCGTAAGCTGAGCGAATAATATTATTCCAAAGCTCGCGCGCATTGATGACACGATGTACGTGACAAGGAATGGGTCTTAATGCGTTTCCCCAGCGGCGATCAATCACCTCTCCTTCGGTAGTGCCTGCGGTGGCAGGAAAAATGAGTGGCCAGGGTTCATTATTTTTCACTGCTTTCATGAAAGCATCGGAAACCATGACCGAAACATTGAAATGACGCAATTCGTGTGGATGACGTTTTGCTGCGATAAATTCTTCAATGTCAGGGTGATCGCAACGCAATACGGCCATCATCGCGCCACGACGTGCGCCGGTTGATAGCATGACGCTGCACATCGTATCCCAGATCTTCATGAAAGAAACGGGGCCTGAAGCAGGCACGCCGGTTTGTTTGACCCACTGACCGCGAGGTCGTAAGACAGAAAAGTCGTAACCAATTCCACCGCCTTGTTGCAGGGTGAGAGCGCCTTCTTGTAGTGCTGTAAAAATGCTTTTCAAAGAATCTTCAGCAATATCCATGACAAAACAATTAAAAAGAGTGACATGGTGTGCCGTGCCAGCTCCTGCAATAATCCGTCCGCCTGGTAAAAATCGAAAATCGTCTAAAATGCGATAAAAGGCACGTTGCCAATGGGCCTGTTCGGAGGATTTTTCTGCTTGTGCAATGGCCGCGGCTACCCGTTTCCACGTTTCTTCCACGGTTTGATCAATGAGTTTACCATTGCGGCGGTAGCGGTATTTAGTTTCCCAGATTGCTTGTGAAATTTCTGTCAGCATAGACATTATTCAGGCCTCTATCCTTAGTTTAAGCCAAAATCCGGGTCTTTTTCTTATGTAATGCCCTTGAACTGGTTGCGATTGTCCCTATATATAACCTTAAGCCTGGCCTTAAGTGCATTCAAAAGCCAGCTTCATAAATAGTTTATTTATTAAATAGGAGACTGATATGTCAACAAAAATTCGTCCGTTATCTAACCGGATTGTGGTTGAGGCTAAACAAACCGAAACGAAAACGGCTGGCGGCATCGTCCTCCCTGACTCCGCCGAAAAAGAAAAGCCAATGGAAGGCAAAGTGATTGCAATAGGAACAGGTAAATTCATAGATGGTAAACTTCAACCACCGCAACTTAAAGAAGGCGATGTCGTTTTATTTGGCAAATATGCCGGTACCAATATCAAATTAGCTGGAAAAGAATTATTGGTCATGAGTGAAGACGATGTGATGGGCGTTCTTGAATAACGTTATTACTAACTGAAAATTATTTTTGAGAGGAAAAGATCATGGCTGCTAAAGAATTACAATTTAGCGAAAAAGCACGTCAAGCAATGCTTGCCGGTGTGAACGATTTAGCGAATGCAGTACAAATTACAATGGGTCCCCGTGGCCGTAATGTGGTGATTGATAAATCATTTGGTGCGCCACTGGTTACTAAAGATGGTGTGACCGTTGCAAAAGAAATTGAATTTAAAGATAAATTCAAAAACATGGGCGCTCAAATGCTCAAAGAAGTGGCATCGCATACCTCAGATGAAGCAGGTGATGGCACAACCACTGCCACCGTATTAGGCCGACAAATTTTTGCAGAAGGATTGAAACTGGTTGTCGCTGGTTACGATCCAATGGATTTGAAGCGTGGTATTGATAAAGCGGTTATTCATGCGGTTGAGCAACTGAAAAAATTATCTGTGCCTTGCAAAGATGATAAAGCAATTGCGCAAGTGGGTACGATTTCTGCTAATTCCGATGAAGCGATTGGCCGTATTATTGCGGATGCGATGGCAAAAGTTGGTAAAGAAGGCGTCATCACGGTTGAAGAAGGGTCCGGTTTAGATAATGAATTATCAGTGGTAGAAGGGATGCAATTTGATCGTGGCTACTTGTCACCTTACTTCATCACTAATCAACAAAATATGTCTGTTGAATTAGATAATCCTTATATTTTAATCACCGATAAGAAAATTTCTTCTATTCGCGATCTAATCCCGACATTAGAAGCTGTTGCAAAATCCGGTCGTCCACTGGTTATCATTGCAGAAGATGTGGAAGGTGAAGCCCTCGCAACGTTAGTGGTCAATCACATGCGTGGTGTGGTGCGCGTTTGTGCCGTCAAAGCACCGGGATTTGGCGATCGTCGCAAAGAAATGTTGCAAGACATTGCTGTGTTGACAAAAGGCCAAGTGATTTCTGAAGAAGTGGGATTGAAACTTGAATCAACGACATTAAAAGATTTAGGTTCAGCGAAACGTATTCATATCACCAAAGATAACACAACCATCATTGATGGTTCGGGCGATAAGAAAGATATTCAAGATCGCATCACGCAATTGAAAGCACGTGTTGAAGAAACCTCATCGGATTACGATCGTGAAAAATTGCAAGAACGAGTCGCTAAATTATCAGGTGGCGTGGCTGTGATTAAGGTTGGTGCTGCTTCTGAAATCGAAATGAAAGAAAAGAAAGCACGTGTGGAAGATGCATTGCATGCAACACGCGCTGCGGTTGAAGAAGGTGTAGTTGCAGGTGGTGGTGTTGCGTTGGTTCGTGTGATGCAAACACTCAAAACCATCAAAGGCGATAATGAAGCGCAAAGCGTTGGTATCCAATTAATTTGTCGTGCATTAGAAGCACCTGCTCGTCAAATCGTTGGTAATGCCGGCTATGAAGCTTCCGTGATTTTAAACAAAATCATCGAAAACAAAGGCAATTATGGCTTTAATGCAGCGACTGGCGAATACGGTGATATGGTTGAAATGGGTATCTTAGATCCAACCAAAGTCACACGTAC
>CAYTKY010000030.1:0-22710 GCA_964438435.1 uncultured Coxiellaceae bacterium
CGCATTCCCTCGACCTAAGATGAAAGGTTTTGGACAATTCCTGGCGTAAACACTTGTTTACCACCTTCACATCTAAGTATAGTTAATCGGCCAGATTATGCAAATTTTGTACACATTTGTAAATTTCTGTTAATCCCTATCTAGTTAGCACTGACCGGTTTTTCACTAAACTAACTTAAAGCATAACTTATACTTATATTGTCATCCTTATGAATGAAAATGTAAAACTTGACAAAAAAAAAGAATGTGCTACTGCTGACATTCATTCTTTAAGCCATGATGGACGTGGTATTGCTGTTGTGAATCATAAAACGGTTTTTGTGGAAGGGGCTTTACCAGAAGAAAAGGTCACTTATACCGTTACGCAAAAACGTAGTCATTATCAAAATGCCATTGTTCAAGAGATTATACACCCTTCGTCAGAGCGAGTCGTGCCACCTTGTCAACATTTTGGTGTGTGTGGCGGGTGTAATTTGCAGCATATGAAAATGGAAAAACAGCTGCAATTTAAACAAGAAACGTTGTTGGATCAATTGAAACGTTTTGGTAATGTGGAACCAGAAAATGTATTGCCTCCCTTGCAAGCGAATAGTTTAGGATATCGTCGTAAGGCACGTTTGGGGGTGAAATTTGTTATCAAAAAAAACAAATTGTTAGTTGGGTTTCGCGAAAAATCGAGTCGTTATTTGGCCGATCTTGATCGTTGTCTCGTGCTGCATCCGCGTATTGGATTGCATCTAAAAGAATTAAGCGAATTAATTGCAAGCTTAGAGCAATATCAACATATTCCTCAAGTGGAAGTTGCTATCGGTGATGAAGAGGTTGCATTGGTTTTTCGTCATTTAGAAAAATTATCCGATGATGATAAGAAGAAATTAATTCAATTTGGCGAGCATCATCATATTCATATTTATTTGCAGCCTAATTCACCTGATAAAGTAAATAAAATATGGCCATGCGATGAAATGGATCGATTACGTTATACGTTGCCTCTTTATCAATTAGAATATTTATTTCATCCACTCGATTTTACGCAAATTAATTTAGAAATGAATCGATTGATGGTGCAGCAAGCTATTTCACTGTTAGATTTGCAATCGGATGATCATGTGCTCGATCTTTTTTGTGGGATAGGTAATTTTACTTTGCCGATTGCGCAACGAGTGAAACAAGTGACCGGTATTGAAGGTAGTGCAGAAATGATTGCAAGATCGCAACAGAATGCATTGCATAATGGCATACATAATGTTACCTTCCGCGTGGCGAATTTAATGGAATCACTCGTTGATATGTCATGGATAGCGTGTCGTTACCAGAAAATCTTATTAGACCCACCGCGTGCCGGCGCAAAAGAAATACTTCCGTATTTCGCACGGTTTGACGCAGAAAAAATTGTGTATGTTTCTTGTCATCCTTCCACACTGGCAAGAGATGTAGGCGAATTAGTTCATCACTATGGATATCAATTAAAGACTGTAGGAATGATGAATATGTTTCCACACACAGCACACATTGAGGCAATTGCATTATTAACAAAAGGGTAAGCGGTAATGTGAGTAATTTTTTTATGGGGGGGAATATGGAATTTAATCATCTTCCTGTGATTGATTGGGAATTAGCAACAAAGCTGGCTGGCAATAAAAAAGAATATGCAGAAGAAATGTTAGGCTTGTTAATCAAGAGCTTACCTGAAGATCGTTTGGCGATTAATCAATGTTATCTCACTGAAAAATACGTTGAGTTATTGCAGCGAGCTCATAAATTGCACGGTGCATTATGTTATTGTGGTCTTCCTCGATTGAAAGCGGTTGTCAGACAACTTGAAACCGAACTAAAAAATAATATAATGGACAATCTACCATCTCTATTAGATCAACTGAATCTTGAGATCAACTTATTACTTGAGCGTCCTATCTTAGAAGAACAGACCACGGCAAGCGCTACTCAAGTAAAGATAATGGCAAATTATTCTTGGAATCCGTATGTGGAGAAAATGACTCATGAATCAACGGACTAATAAAACTTTTTTACAAAAATATCAGGATGTGATGCCAACAGGAGCGGGTGCTCTTTTTTTAATTCAAATATTTTCAACGTTAGGATTTAGTGTGCTTTATTCAACGCTTATCTTATACGCAACGAAAGGGTTGCATATGAGTGATACGTTGGCGACCAGTATCACGGGTTCTTTTGTTGCATTAAATTATTTTTTACATTTGTTAGGCGGCTATATGGGTGGGCGATACATGAGTTATCGCAGCTTATTTAGCATTTCCATGGTATTGCAGTTAGTGGGTTGCTTGCTTATTTCTGTGCCTGATCCCTCGTTTTTGTTGTGGGGCTTGGCTGCTTTTTTGGGTGGCAGTGGTTTGAATGTCACTTGCATTAATTGCATGGTGACTCAATTATTTGAGCCTGATGATAAACGTCGTGAATCTGCTTTCTTGTGGAATTATAGCGGCATGAATATTGGTTTTTTCATCGGATTTTCGATTGGCGGTTATTTTCACTTACATCAAGCTTATCAAGAATTATTCATATTAAGTGCGTTAGGTAATCTTATTGCGTTTGTTTTTACGATGTACAATTGGAAAATATTAAAAGATCGCGATACGGCTTTTCTCGAAGCTTCGCAGCAAGCAAGAAAAAATGCGAGATGGTTAGGTTTAGGGATAATCGTGGCTTTAACATTGGGGTTGAGAGAGTTGTTAGAACATACTGCATTATGCAATCAATTAATTTTGATCATTGGTGCGGCGATGTTAGTGGTTATTACTTTTTTAACATTCAAACAAGCTGAACCTATTCAGCGAAATAAAATGTCTGCTTATATTATTTTAGCACTAGCTTCATTAACATTTTGGGCGCTTTATCAATTGGCACCGATGGGATTAAATCTTTTTATTGATCGCAATGTTGATCGTCATTTTCTGGGTATACTGATTGCGCCCCAGTGGGTACAAAATATTAATACCGTTGTTATTATTTTGGGCGGTCCCTTGCTTAGTGTGGTTTTTTCTCACTTAAGAGAGCGCGGTATTAATATTAATATTCCATTACAATTTTCCTTAGCTTTATTATTAATCGGCATTGCTTTCGCTATGTTGCCGCTCGGTATTAGCTTAGCAGATGCGCAAGGTTATACGAGTTTTGGTTGGGTGTTTGCTAGTTACATTTTGCAAAGTATTGGTGAATTATTCATTTCTCCGATTGGTTATGCAATGGTTGGTCAACTAGCACCGATTCGTTTGCGTGGTTTAATGATGGGGATGTGGATGATGGTAACTGGCATCGCTGCGATTCTCTCAGATCAATTTTCAAAGATGGCATTGGGGTCATCGGATTCAATTAATCCATTAATCACTAATGCAAGTTACAGTCATACTTTTGGTGTATTGGGTTGGAGTGCTATTTGCACGGGTATACTTTTGTTTGTATTCATTCCCATTGTTGCTAAATTGACGCAAGAAATAAAAATAACTGAATTAAAAAATGAATTAGAACTGAAGCAAGAAGCGGCGTAAGTATTTTTAAGCTGGCCATCGTTCGCGAACTCAGTGTGCGATAGCCGGCTTATTTTTTTGCTACTTCAGAGAATTCAGCGGATTTTATTTTATTATTTCTCAATACATGAAATAAATTATCGTAAACATTATTAGCACTCCAAACATACCACCCCGATGTGTGCTGCGCATTTTCAACAGCGCGAATTTCCTGTAGTAAATAGGCTTGTTTTTGTGCATTCGACGTTTTTCTTAAATAATGATAATTCGCTGCTTCGATGAAGGCATGAATTTTAAATGGCGGCTTATCTTGGAATTGAGCCGTTAATGCATTTAAAGAATTGTTAATTGTTTTGTAAGGATCAGCTGAATATTTTTGATAAGGCCAAAAATGCGAAGGGTAAACCATGGGATTCACGCCATCGACGCTGTCAGAAAACATTTTAATATCTTGACCAATGTGCATGGATGGGTAATAGCTGACTTCACCAAAAATATCAATTTCCATCGGAACATTTTTAGCATTAATTTTTTCTTTAAACCATTTTATCACTTGATAGACATCTTTAGCGTGTTGAGGATTGGCGGGTTCTTTTGAACTGTAGCGAATGTAATCTAATTGAATAACGTCAGTGCCTGCTTTAATAGCATCCATCACTAATTTTAATTTTTCTTCCCAATGTTCTTGTGAATGAATTTGTTTGTGATTCCCACCATCTGAAAAAACAACAATGCGTGTTACATTTTTAATGCCGGCTGCTTTGATTTTTGCAATGGCAGGCGCGTAACGCGAACTAAAATAATCATGATCAACTACAAATGTATTGATGCCCGTTGCTTTTGCTTCACGAATAAAATAATTTAATTTTTCTGTATTTTCTATGGTGTATTGGGTTAGATAAATGCCTTTATCCCAAGCATAACTAGATGGAAGGAATAAAAGGGTAATGAGTGCGGGTAAAATCCATTTAGTTATTATATTAGGCATGCTGACTTCCTTGATCGGTTGTCTACATGGTTTTATTTTAACATAGAAAAATAATTAAAATTTTAGTTGAAATTCGATATTGCATTGAACTGTTTCATTTTACTAAATTTATTTAAAAAAGAGGGTATCAGCAAGGGTTTTCCTGACCCGTTGTCTCTTGGAGAGCGATGTATTTTTGTAATAAAATAATAAAAAATATTTTAATAAAATTATTTTTCAATAAAAAATTCCACGTATTTAATCTCATGAAAAGTAATGACAGGCTTATTAAAAGTGATTAATTTTAAAAATTTTAATAGTTACCTTTAATTAAGGAGAGTCGTTATGACGTACAAAGTAGGGAAGAAAACCTTAAATGGTTGGCAAGTTTTGAAAAAGCTCAAAGGAAAGTGGAAGGTTATTAATTATTTAGAAACAAAAACAAAAGCTGAAGCTTTTATTAAAAGAAAAGCATAAAGCTAGTTTTTTAAATTCAAATAAGTGCGTCATTTTTTCATAATGGCGTGCTTATTTTTTATTTATGTATGATTTCTGACATTGTGATAGGCATAAAAAACGAGGGTTATTAATCCATGGTATGATGAGACATTGTTTGGAATTTTTAACTATTAGTGATTAAAATTAATTATGACGACTATCAATCAGGAAGATAAAGTTAATTATCAAACCATATTCAGGTCTTCACCTGATTTATATCTGATAGTGACACCCTCATTTCATATTGTTGATGTAAGTGATGCTTATCTTCAAGCCACCATGGTTGCGCGCGATGCTATTTTGGGTCGACATGTATTCGATATTTTTCCTAGTAACCGCAATGATCCGAATGAAGACGGCCTTAGTCATTTACGTGCATCATTTGAACGAGTATTGAAAAATAAAATGCCTGATGTGATCGCAGTGCAACGATATGATATTCGTCGACCAGAATCGGAAGGCGGAGGGTTTGAAGAGCGTTATTGGAGTCTCGTTAATTCACCGGTCTTGAATGAAAATAATGAGGTGAATTTGATTATTCACCGAGTGAAAGATGTGACAGACTATGTTAAAGCCGTAAAATTTAAAAATGAACAATCCAAAGTGACAGAGAAATTACTAACGCGAACGGATGAAATGGAAATTGAAATCTATCGACGAGCGCAAGAAATACAAGAAATAAATAATCAATTACAAGCGGTGATTCGATCTTCAGAAGAAGCGAATCAAGGAAAGAGTGAATTTTTAGCAGCAATGAGTCATGAAATTCGTACGCCTTTGAATGGTGTTATCGGGATGACGAATATGCTGTTAGATACCGTATTAACCTCTGCTCAAAAAGAATATATTGATATTATCCGAATTTCAGGTGAGATTTTATTATCTGTCATTAATGATGTTCTCGATTTTTCTAAAATTGAATCAGGCAATGTGGAGCTTGAAAATTTAGAATTCAATCTTCATACCTTAATTGAAGATGCGGTTGAAACAATCGCAGCATCTGTTTATAAAAAAAATATTGCGATTGGCACGCGTATTGACTCAAATGTTCCAATGAAAGTAATGGGTGATTCGACGCGCATTCGCCAAATATTAAATAATTTATTGGGAAACGCAGCTAAATTTACTGAAAAAGGTGAAATTAGTATCAATGCCCATGTTGTTAAAACCCGAAAAGAAGATCGAATTTATGCAAATAAAACACTGGTTTTGTTTGAGGTGAATGATACGGGTATTGGCGTCATTCCAGAAGTTCGAGAAAAGCTTTTCAAACCATTCTCTCAAGGGGATATTTCTACTACCCGTAAGTATGGAGGAACGGGATTAGGGTTAATTATTTCAAAACGATTAGTTGAAATGATGGGTGGGGTCATTGATTTGGAAAGTATTCCGGGTGTGGGCAGTAAATTTTGGTTTACGTTACCTTTCGAGATAGTTTCTGCTGAAGTCAATAGAACGGATGTTTCTTTTCAGAATGAATTGCAAGGTGTTCGGGTGCTTTGTGTTGATGATAATGAAATTAATCGAAAAATTATTCGTTATCAACTTGAATCGTGGAAAATGACATGTGATACCGCAGCTAGCGCAGATGAAGCATTGCTCATGTTGAGCGAATCTTTGAAAAAAAATCGCCCTTATGAGTTGGTTATTTCCGATTACCTGATGCCAGGAAAAAATGGTATTGATTTTGTGAAATCCATGCGAATGATTGAACAATTTGCGCAAGCACCCGTTATTATTTTATCTTCATTTGGAGTGGTTTTTGATGTTGAGAAGATATCTCAATTAGGCGTTGCATTTTATTTAACAAAACCCGTTAGAAAATCAAAATTATTAGATTGTCTTTTATCAGCATTGCAAATTAAAGAGAATCCAGAACTCAACCAAGAGAATCATCTGTTAGAATCTCATGCTGTTAAATTAAAGGCAGAAAAAATTTTATTGGTAGAAGATAATGAGATCAACCAAAAAGTGGCGTTGAGTATTTTGAAAAAAATAGGCTATGAAGCAGAAGTCGTGAGTAACGGTAGGGAAGCCATCCAGGCTGTTGAAAAAAATACGTATCATTTGATATTAATGGATTGCCAAATGCCGGAAATGGATGGTTATACGGCAGCTGTCAAAATTCGTGAGCTTGAAAAAACGCAAAATCGGCATACTCCCATCATTGCCATGACTGCCTATGCCTTGAAAGGAGATCGCGAAAAATGCTTAAAAACAGGCATGGATGACTATATCACGAAGCCGATTGACATTAATAAGTTGAAAGAAAAATTAAATGATTGGTTGAGTCAAACGAAAATACTCGCGGATTAGTCCACCGAATGCACAGGGCCTAACTTGCCGACTATCATTTTCCTATCAATATTTTAATATTTAATACAATCTTAATAGATAATCAGTATGATCAATATTAAGATACCTGCTTCGTCTTTTGGATTCATGATTGATGTCAAAATTAAATAAGCTTAATATTTTTGCCCTTACCTTATTGATTACCAGTGCGATTGATAGCATCCGTAATTTACCAGCGACGGCAATGTTTGCCAGTTCGTTGGTCTTTTTTCTCTTGTTTTCCGCCATCATTTTTCTTATTCCAACAGCCTTGGTTTCTGCAGAATTAGCGGCCAATATTAACGAAGGGGGTATTTATCAATGGGCGCGTTTGGCCTTTGGTGAGCGGGCTGGATTTTTGGCTGTGTGGTTGCAATGGGTGAATAATTTGATTTGGTTTCCGACAATGCTTTCCTTTATTGCAGGAACAGCGGCGTATTTAATCGATCCTGCGCTTGTGCACAACAAGGTCTATTTAATAGGCGTGATTTTGTCGACTTTTTGGCTGTTAACTATTCTTAATCTTAAGGGTATTCGTCTTTCCTCTCAATTTACCAGTATTTGTACAATTATTGGATTGCTGATTCCCATGGCGACGATTATCTCGCTATTGGTTGCTTGGTTTATCATGGGAAAGCCGTTACAAATGCATTTAACGGCTGCGAATATATTCCCGAGTTGGCAACATCCTGAGAATTGGATTGCATTAACGGCGATCATGATGGGGTTTGCTGGCATGGAATTGGCGACGGTGCATATTAAAGACGTGCACAATCCTCAAAAAACATTTCCACGTGCGCTTAGTATTTCAACTTTTATTATTCTTGTGACGATGATCTTAGGTTCATTAGCGATCGCGTTTGTTTTGCCAGGTAATCAAATTAATTTAGTGAATGGTACCATGGAAACGTTTTCCTATTATCTTTCCGCATTTCATTTAACTTGGCTGACGCCCATTTTAACTATTTTTCTAGTATTAGGGAGTTTGGGCGGTATTATTAGCTGGATGATTTCACCGATTAAAGGATTAGCGCAAGCAGCTCAATTTGGTTATTTGCCGCCGATTTTTAAAAAATTAAATCAACATGATGTTCCTCAAAATTTACTCATTTTGCAGGGAGTGGTGGTGAGTTTTGTTTGTATTGCATTCTTGTTATTTCCTAGTGTGAATGCTTCCTATTGGTTATTGTCTGATTTAAGTACGCAATTATATATGTTTATGTATGTGCTTATGTTTATTTGTGCGATTCGTTTGCGGACGAAGTTTCGATATCATCAAAATAATACGGAAACATTCGTGATTCCCGGTAAAAAATTTGGTCATGGATTGGTTTGCTTATTGGGTTTGTTGGGTTGTTTGATTACGATTTGTGTTGGCTTTATTCCACCGAGCCAAATTGATATTGTCAGTCCCTTTTATTATGAAATTTTATTTTGTTCAGGGATGGTGATCATGGTGTTGCCGATTTTATTTTTTTATCAATATCAGAGAAAGAATAATTTCAATAAAGAAAGCGATGTATTATTAAAGCCAGAAGACGTGCTGTTGGGGCAGGAATCACGTAGTTAGTGAAACGTCATCTTTGGTTGTGATAATATGACGTTTCGATGAAAAATCCATATTTTGATCTCATTCAAGCAGTTTGGCGTCATGGAAAGCGATGGCGATCGAGTATTATTTTGTATTATATCGCTTACATTTTTGCGCAAATATTTCTTGGTATTAGTCCTTATGCATTAGGTCGTGCGATTGATGTTTTGCAGCATTTTACGCCTAGTCGCTTGCATGAAGTGCTGAATTGGATGTTGGTCAGTGTTGCCATGTTTGTTTTGTTTTGGCTTTTTCATGGTCCAGCGCGAGTGAAAGAACGTGCGATTGCATTGAAAATTCAACAGGCTTATCGCGAACAAATTTACAACCAGTTGACTTATTTGCCACTTAAGTGGCATCAAGATCATCATTCTGGCAATATTATTTCACGTCTGAATCGTTCAGCGACTGCTTTATATCGTTTTGCGGGCGATCAATTTGTTTACATTGAAACGATCATTAAATTTTTCACGTCCATTGCTTTTTTGCTTTGGTTGTCATTCACGATTGGCTTGATTACGTTATTAAGTTGCATGGTCGCCATTGTTATTGTTTTATTATTCGATCGAAAATTAATCCCACTTTATGATCAAGAAAATGAAATTGATAATCATGTGGGTGCGGTGTTATTTGATTACATCAGCAACATGACCACCATCTTGACTCTTCGTTTTGGCGAGCTGACATCGGCGAATCTTTTGCAGCGCATGAAAAAAATTTGGCCTTTTTACCGAAAGGATATAGTGATCAATGAAGTAAAATGGTTTTGTATGGGAATGGCATTAACAGCATTGCAATCGATTATCTTGATTGGTTACATCATTCATACTTTAAATATGACCGGTGCGATCATGATTGGTACGGTTGTGATGATTTTTCGTTATCAGCAAGAATTAAGTGATGTTTTTTATACTTTCAGTGCAAATTACAGTGAATTAGTGCGCATGGATACCGATATTAAAGGTATGCAGCCCATAATAAATGACATTCAACAATTATCACATCCGCCAGGAGGAGTGAGGGTCGCCAAAAATTGGCATACTATTCAAATTCATGATTTACATTTCCAACATGCGAATCACGATCGTCAACAAACAATATTTTCAGGATTATCGTTTCAAATTAAGCGTGGCGAAAAAATTGCATTGATTGGCCATAGCGGTGGTGGAAAAAGTACTTTATTAAATATGATTCGTGGTTTGTATTTACCGGATAAAGTTCGTTTAACAATTGATAAAACTTCATTCGAAAATCTTGAACCACTGCAGGCCATTACAACATTGATCCCACAAGATCCTGAAATATTCGAAAATACCATTGAATTTAATATTACGATGGATGTGGTAACAAAAGGCGAGGAAGTGAATCGCGCCATTGAGTTAGCTTGTTTTTCAAATGTATTATCAATGCTGCCTAATGGATTGAAAACAGATATTCGTGAAAAAGGATTAAATTTATCGGTGGGACAAAAGCAACGTTTAGCATTGGCGCGTGGATTATTTGCTGCGCGTTATAGTTCGCTGATTTTAATGGATGAACCCACTTCCAGCGTTGATTTGCCAACGGAAAAAGAAATTCTCTCTGGTGTGATCAATGCATTTCCAGATGCAACGATCATCGTTTCTTTGCATCGATTGCACTTATTGCCCCTATTTGATCGCATAATCATGGTTGAGCAAGGGACTCTTGTTGCGGATGGTAAAACAAGTGATTTATTAAATCAGACAGGCCCTGTGCGGGATCTGTGGAATCAAGTTGGTTAGTTATTGAAGGAAATTGAAGCATGAAAGTCTTTTTAAGAAAATCGTTATTCATCGTGGCGACCATTTTGTTTTCATCCATTGTTTGTGCATTGCCATCAAAAGATCCTTTGCCATCTTGGAATAATAACGCAGTTAAACAAAGCATTGTTGCGTTTGTGCAAGAGGTTACAAATAAAAATAATCCCAATTATGTCGAGCCAAAAAATCGTATTGCGGCTTTTGATAATGATGGTACGTTGTGGCTCGAACAACCGATGTATCCTGAGGCAATTTTTTCATTTGACCGCATTAAAGTGTTGGCAAAAGAGCATCCTGAATGGAAAAATAAAAAACCATTTAGCATCCTTTTGCAGGAAGATACAAAAGCATTAGCGAATCTTTCTTATCCTGACATGGTCACATTATTCGCTGTTTCTCATTCGGGGATGACGGTCGATGATTTTCAGAAAGACGTATCGAATTGGTTGATGCAGGCGACAGATCCACGTTTTCATCGTCATTATACTTCATTAACGTATCAACCAATGATTGAAGTGATGCAATATCTCCGAGCAAATGATTTTCGAGTTTATATTGTTACCGGTGGCGGCCAAGATTTTGTTCGTACATTTTCACAAACAACATATGGTGTTGCGTCAGATGAAGTTATTGGAACAGCGGGTAAAACAAAATATAGTTACCAAAATAAACATCCTGTCTTAATGAAAATGCCTGCGTTTTTATTTATTAACGATCAAGCAGGTAAACCTGAAGCGATCAATTTATTTCTTGGCAAAAGACCCATTATTGCATTTGGTAACTCAGATGGTGATCGACAAATGTTAGAGTGGACGCAATCGGGGAAAGGAAAGCGATTGATGTTGTTGGTGCATCATGATGATGCCGTGCGGGAATACGCTTATGGGGCTGATTCCAAAGTAGGAACCTTTTCTCATGCATTAATGAATGAGGCAAATCAAAATCATTGGAAAATCATTAGCATGAAACACGATTGGAAAGTAATTTTTTCGACACCGAGATAAGGACCTTAATCTTTCAGTTAAAATTCAATCAAAATCAAACCTTGCTTTTGTTCAAATGTGCTAAAATAAGAAGAAAAGTGAGGAGTAATTCCTATTAAAAAAACAAAAAGAAATCACTTAATAATCATGTGGTTATTGAGCATTCTCCTGGCGGCAGTTTCGTGCTACTGGGAGGGGATGATGCCTTTTTCTAGTGGTGTGGAACGCATTATCTTTGTCGTGAGTTATGTCTTGTTATTCGCAGTCATTTTATTGGGAATTTCATGGTTATTAGCAAGTGTTTTTTGTTTTATTTGTCGATTAATTAAACCCAAACACGCTCCTCGATTCATAACGCTCGCATGGATTTGCTGGATACCGGCAGCGATTATCACATTTTATCTAACGGCTTGTTATAATAAAAACAAAATGAATCCGACTTCAGTCATTATTAATCAATATCAAACGAATGCACATGATGTTTACAAAAAAGTAAATCATTCTATTTACCAAATATATAGTAAAGATGGAAAAAATAATGTATTAGCCAGTGGTGGGGCAGTAGCTGTTTCCAAATCATTTTTAGCAACGAATTGTCATATTCTTGAAAATGCAGATCATTTTACTATTCAGATTGATAAGAAAGAACAAGTAGGGAATATATATTCTCAACATGGCGATCTTTGTATTATTCAAGTCAGTAATCATGAATTCATTCCGATTGAGATTAGGAATTCAAAAGATGTGAATATTGGCGAAGATGTTTATGCAATTGGTAATCCCGAAGGATTTGAAAAAACCATTTCGAGAGGCATTGTTTCTAACAAACATGATGACGAAGGGATGATCACCTTGCAAACAGATGCGGCGATTTCACCCGGGTCGAGTGGTGGCGGATTGTTTGATCATGATGGGAAATTAATTGGCATTACCACGATCAAGTTAGCAAATGAAAGTGACGAGGGATTGGGATTTGTGATTCCGACTGAAACCATTCAGGCGGCTATTTTAGAACCCATCAAAAATGAAAAAATGGTATCAGTGCAAAAAAACAATCAAAATGAGCAAGCGATTCAAGAATCAAATAATCAAAATGACTTTCCGCTTATTACTTTAATAGGGACTTATGGGGAAAGTAAAATAGCGTTGGTACAAGCAGGTAATTTATGTTTAATGGCTATTCAGGGCCGTAGTAAAGAGGGGGATAGTAGAAGTTTAGCTATTTGGACACCGTATCGTCCTAAAATATTTTTTATTTTTCCTTCGACTATTTCGCCGATTGAAGCAGGGAAAATTTTAGGGGCTTACTTTAAGCGAGATGACAGTCTTGTGTTAACTCAAAATTATCTGTTTATCGATAAAATTTCTTATCAATTATCAGGTGAAAAAAATCTTGAAGAGGATTATTATCCTATATTGACAGTTGAAATTAATAAAAATCCGATTAAATTATTCATTGACGCAGATTATTTTACAGCTGTTTTTACTGATAAAAATAGCAGTACGGGCTATAGTACCGATTATTATGATTTAGATGGATTTTCAGAAACGTTATCTGAATATCATGATCATTGTGATTGATAAAATTATTATGGAGATAGCAATATGAGTACAAAAAAATTCAAAAATAGATTGCTGAAATTTTCCAGTTATCTATTCGCACTGAGTTTATTGACTTTTCCATGGATGGTTTTTGCAAAAGAAATTAAATTATATGAGCAGCCTAAAATGGATGCGAAAGTCGTTGCAACGGTTGATTTGTCTGCGGGCATTATTCCTATTTATACGCCTAAAGCCGATTCTAAAGAAAAGGGTTGGATTAAAATTGCAGATCCTAGAAATGGAAATGTTGGATGGGTGCAATCATCCGATCTTAATAATACGGGATCTTCATCTTCTGTGACTATCACGCAGAGTATCGTGAATGATAATAAATCACCGATGACTTATCGCGTGATTCAAATGGGTCAGCCAACTGACGTGACGTCAGAACAATCAAAAGCGATGGAAAAGCAAATTGAACAAGAAAGACAAGCTGTTCAACAATCTATGCAAAATATGATGCGTGATATTAATCAACTTTATAAAGATAGCGGTGCTAACTTTCAATCGCCGTTTTTAATGCCGGTCATTGTTTTACCGGTACAAAAAAACACGACGACTTCACCGAAAGCAGGATCTCAAAATATCAATCAACCCCCAGGAGACACTCGGCAGAAATAATCGCATTATTTGCCGGTAATTTTTGGGCAGCTCTTAAACGGATGTTGGGAGAAAGATCATGGATATGACATTAGCTGAGCAACACGTTGTTAAAATCATTAACCCTCTGACAACTCGATTGCCCGCATGGTTCCCTGTGCTTGACGGTCCGCAGCATAGAAAGAATGTTGGAAATCAAATTTTTTTTGCTGTGATGAATGGGGAGGACTATATCGGTATTTTGCATTTGCAAGTAACGGTGCCGCATAATGCGCATGTTAGTCAATTGGTGGTTCGTCAGCCACAGCATTTTTTATCGATTGCTAAAAAACTTTTATTTGCTGCTGAACAGTATTGTACGGAAAAAAGATACGCTAATGTGACGGTGGCTGCATCAAAATCTCAACAAGTGGAATATGATTTTTACGTGAAAAATGGGTACAGTTCTTTTATGCAAATTATCGACCCGCATTCTTTTCTTCCGATTATTTATTTGCAAAAAACAATTAGTTTAAATAATTTTTCTTTTATCGATCTGACGCATCCTTTGTCGGCTGAGGTGCCTCATTGGGGGGAGGATGTTGGATTTAAATATAATGCACGCAATATTCGAAATATTGAATTGCCGAATGGGGTAAAATTTCGTGTCCAGCGCCTAGAAATGTCAGCTGGAATTGGTACGCATATGGATGCACCTTCGCATTGTTTTGAAGAAGCTTCTGCTATTGATCATTTGCCATTAGAGCGCTTAATTACAACCTGCTGTGTGGTCGATGTTTCTGATCATGCGCATGAAAAGTATGCCGTGACATTAGCTGATATCGATCATTTTGAAGAGAAATATGCGATGATTCCGAAAGATTCTTTTGTCATTATTCGTACGGGATGGGATGAACGTTGGAATGAACCGAGTGCTTATCGGAATAATAAAATTTTTCCCTATCTATCTATCGAAGCCGCAAAACAATTGCTCGCGCGAAATGTTGCTGGTATTGGAATCGATACTTTGTCGCCCGATGCGTTTGGTTCTGATTTCCCTGTGCATCGATTAATGTTAGGTGCCGGAAAATATATTGTGGAAAATGTGGCGAATGCGAAACAATTAGATCCGATTGGTAATTTTATAGTTGCGTTGCCGATTAAAATTGCTGAGGGCACAGAAGCGCCCATGCGATTAATCGGGATGAAGAGAATTTAGATTCTTTTGTGAAAAATGATCTGTCATTTTGAGTGCTCTTAAGGTAAATTTCGGGAGCACCAAAAAAATAACGGATCAGTCAAAATGGAAAAAATGATAAAATGTTTCTTTGTCGCGCTTACGTTTCTTTATTCCTCCAATCTTTTTGCTCATTCGCGCACGATTAATTTAGTCGTCAGCTACAAGACCGTTTATTTTGCGGGCAAAGCACGTCAAGCCATTGCAGTGAATAATCAAATTCCGGCACCGACTTTGCATTTTAAGGAAGGCGAGCAAGTTAATATCAATGTGTATAATCAGTTAGATCAAGAGACAGCGATTCATTGGCATGGTTTATTAGTGCCTTGGCAAATGGATGGGGTATTGGGAATTAGTCAGCGGGGTATTCCACCGAAGGGTGTTTTTCATTATCAATTTACTTTGCATCAAGCAGGAACTTATTGGTATCACGCGCATGCAGGACTGCAAGAACAGCAGGGATTATATGGAGCATTTTTAATTGATCCTCCTTCGCCACCGTCTTATCGATATACAAAGGATCAAGTTATCGTATTATCAGATTGGAGTAATACTGATCCGGAACAAATTCTCGCGAATTTGAAAAAAGAAGGCGATTATTATTCTCCACGCTTTCCATTGCAACCTTCTCTGATGAAATTTATTCATGATTATCGAAAAGCATCGGTGAGCGAGCGCGTTCAATTAATTGATGATTATAAAATGATGCAACAAACACGGATGAGTCTTTATGACATCAGTGATGTGGCTTACGATGCGTTTTTATTAAATGGTCGACCCATTTTGCATCCTTGGATAATGCCTGTGAACGTAGGTGATGTTGTGCGTTTACGATTGATTGGTGCAATGGGTAATACTATTTTTCGCGTCAAAATACCAGGAGCGATGATGCAAATGGTGCAAGTAGAAGGAAATGATGTGAAGCCTTATTTTATTCACGATCTTTCAATTGCACCGGGTGAGACTTATGATGTTTTAGTCAATATTCAAAAAAATCAACCTTATTTAATTTATGCAGAATCGATCGATCAATCGGGGTTCGCGTTGGGTGGGTTAATCACGTCACCTGATCAAGCGGCATGGATCAATGCAAAAAATATCACACCTTTTTCTGAGCCTTTGCCAGTGACAAGAGAAATGATGACGATGATGATGTCGCCTCATCATAGGGATCATGGCATGTTGCATCATATGAATATGAGCCATGAGATGAGCATGAGTCATGGCATGAGCATGAACCATGGCATGAGCATGAACCATGGCATGAGCATGAACCATAGCATGAATATGCAAACTGAATCGTCCATCATGGGTGATCGATTGTCTCCTGTTTATTCTCCATACATGACAACGCAGGGTACAAAATATGAAAATGTCACTGCCGCTGTAAAAACAAATAATCCGAACAAACCGATTGCTAAAGTTATTCGGATGGAATTATTTGGTTATATGGATCGATTTATTTGGTTCGTCAATGGATTGCCTGAATATAAAACGCACCCGATTATTTTGGAGCCAGGTAAGCGATATCGCTTTATTTTCACGAATACGTCGATGATGCATCATCCTATGCATCTTCACGGTCATTGGTTTATTTTGCGGAAAGGAGACGGTGCTTATGATCCATTGTTGCATACCATCGATATTCCACCAGGATCCACCGTCACGGCGGATGTTGATACTGATGCGAGTGGGCAATGGTTTTTTCATTGTCATTTGATTTATCACATGATGTCGGGTATGTCGCGTGTATTTCAATATTCAACATTATTGGATATCACAAAAGGCAACATGCCGCCTGAAAATAGGGTGGAACAAACAAAATATGACAATCGTCCGATTGTGAGAGTCGATGAAGTTCGTCCGATTGATTTGGCTTTAGTAAAGCATCCGATGGCGCATCCTGCCGGATTATGGTATTCGACATGGTTAGATTTAGCAGCCGATCCTTTTCATAATGTGCAAGATGTTACTTATAAAGGGTTATACGGCGCAGATTATAATAAATTAGAATTATTTACTAATGATGCGGAAATAAAGGGAGGAAAAGTTAATGATGCCGATATCGATATTTTCTATTGGCATCTAATCAATCAATTTTGGGCTGTCAAAGGAGGTGTTAATTATTTTTATCGACCGGCCAATCATCCTTATTGGCAAGCTGGTGTCGGGATAGAGGGTACGATGCCTTATTTTATTGATACGAATATGCGAATGTATGATCGCAGTGGCAGCATGAAATTCGATCTTGAGTTTTCGCGCGACACACAAATAACAAATAATTTTTTTATTACATTAGATATTCGAAGTATTCTTGCAACGCAATCGGTGCCATCAGCTGAAATAGGGGCGGGCTTAAATGAAATGCGTTATCAGTTGAGACCTTATTATCGTTTCATGCCAGGTTTAAATGTCTATGTGGAATATGAATACGAAAAAGATTACGGTGCCTTTAGGCAATTTGAATTGGCAGATGGTGAAGCTGATCAGCAACATACATTATCGGTTGGGTTTACTTGGTTACTTTAATGAGTAAAAGTTTTTAAAAAATCTTGCAACTTAAAAACAAATCGGGTATACCAATATTATTCGCACTAAAAAACACCTTCATTTTAAATTCTAATGTTATAGCGGTTTCAATAATCACTTCTTCTTAACTGCTTTTGCGTTACACATCTCATGCGATTCGCATGAGGTTGTTGTCATCGAAATGCATTCAAGTCGTCATTCCATTCTTAAAATTTATTCATTTATTAACTTATTAAGGAAATTATTTATGAAATTAATCGAAAAAAATAGGGATCTTGTATCTCATCAAGACCAACAGGGTTATTTAAAGCAAATACATTTGTTTTTGAATCAAATGTATTACACGTTATTGTACAGCGATGATGAATCCAGTTCACCCACGGAATTAACTGTTAAAAAATTTAAGAAAGTCGAGACTGATTGGATGAGTTTCGAGAAAAATGATTGTTTAAATAAGTATGATTTTAATCGACCTGTTAACAATGTGGAGACGGTACGAACGGCGCTAAAAAAGCATTCAGCTTATCAACATCCGATTTTTGATTATCTTTCTAAAGAAGCAACAGAAAGTGATTTTAAGCAATTTATTACCAATGAATCTATTTTGAATATGGAGTTTTTTGACTATCTCGCTTTGTCGATTATAGGTGTCTCTGATCAAACAAGATTAGAAATTATTCGTAATTTATGGGATGAAGCCGGTAAGGGTAGGATTGCTTATTTTCATACAACGTTATTTCGTCGATTTTTAAAAGAGTTAAATATTTCTTATAAACGAGATGTCATTGTTGCCAACATGTCGTGGGAGGCATTGGCGGGCATTAATTTATTTAGTTATTTTTCATTATATCCTTGCCATAAGCAAAAATATTTTGGTTTGTTGGCGGCGACCGAAATGCTGGATCCGCCCCATTATACCAAGCTAATGCAGGGGTTATCGCGACTATTTAGCCATATCAAAATTGATGACACTTATTATGTTGAGCACGAATGGGTAGATAAAAAACATGCTAGCACATGGATAGAAAAAATTATTATTCCTGAATTATCAAAGCGACCTGAAAAAACAGCAGAATTTTGGTTGGGATTTTATATTCGACTCGATTCTGTTCAGCGTTATTACGACAGTTTGCTCTCGTTATTTATGACAAAAAAAGCAGCTTGAGGAGAGTAGCATGAGTTATATGTTTGTCAATCAAGAAAAGAAAATTGCCAGAGAATGGGAAAAATATCGTGGATTTACCGTGCGTCCTCTGCCTAGTACGGTGCAATATTATCAGCAAATTATTCAATCACAGTTATCAGAAAAAACATTCCTCATGTATGGGGGGACGCCTGAAATTCGGAGTCTTTTTCAAAAATTTAATTGTGATGTAACGATTGTGGATCAATCAGAAAAAATGGTTAAAGCAATGGGATTGCTGACTGATCATCAGAAATATCTTTCATGGAATGAAAAGTTAATTACCAGTGATTGGTTGGATCAATATGTTTCTCATGCATGCGTTGATTTTATGATCGGTGATGATGCTATTAATATGGTGTCATGGGATCATTTTGATATGTTTCTTTCTAATGCCTATCGACGCTTAAGCCCAAAGGGTGTCTTTGTTTGCCATCTTCTTGTCAAGCCAGATGAAAAATTCATCAATCAAAGGTATGCCGATGTTGTCAGAGAATTTAAACAAGGTCGTATTAAATCAAAATATGATTTAGCTAGCCGATTGAATTTTATTTGTTATGACAAAAAGACGTATGCAATGGGTTGGCAAAAAACGATTGAACAGATTGGAAAGGAAAAGTTAAATCAATTAAAACCAGATTTAGATTTTATTGATACCTTTTATTTTTGTAATAGTATTTTTTATTGTCCTCCGCAAGTGGAATTTGAAAAGTTAGTTAAAAAGTACTTCACCATTGAAGAAATATTTTATCCGCATGAGCATGATTATTGTTTATTTGAACCTGTTTATTTGCTCAAAAAAGGAGGTTAGTATGAAGCAATTTATTCATTTTAATAATACGGATCAGTTTGTTCGATCAGTTAAAAGATCTTATTCAACATTTAATTCGAATCAAAAAAATATTATTGTCATTGAACCTTATGGCTCGGCTATTCCGTTTGTTAAGCGTGGTGTGCAAAATGGTTTTAATATAATTATTTTATCTGCTAATAAAGACATGCGCATTGTGCTCGCTTCATTAATTGATGAAGTTAAGATGGCTATTCAGGTTGATACATCGAATGAAAATGAATTGAGACAGTTGATTCAAAAATTGTGCGAAATGATGACGGTGGATGCCGTTATCCCTGGCTTTGAGTATTTTGTGCCAGTTGCACTTCATCTTGCGCGCTATTTGGGTTTGCCACATGCGGAAGCGAATGATGTGATGACTTTGCGAAGAAAAGATTTAATGCGATTGACATTAGCAGAAAATAATATCCCCATACCACCATTTCATATTATCCGATCACTGGATGAATTAAATGCGATCATGGATAAAATTAAATTTCCCATTGTTTGTAAACCGATTGATTCAGCAGGCAGTGTGAATGTTAAGAAAGCGACTACCTACGAAGAAGCCCATATTGCATCTTCTCGTATTTTGAAAGGAAATGATGTTTTGTGGGGTCATCGACTTTCTCGAACGGTTTTAATTGAAGAATATATTTGCGGTAAAGAATATAGTTTGGAAGGAATTGTTCAGGGAAAAACGATTATTCATTTCAGCATGACGGAAAAATTTGTTGCAGATCAATCTGAGTTTGTTGAAATTGGTCACATTGTGAATCCTCCTATTCCTGCCCATTTAAAAGCGAAAGTTCAACATTATGTTGAGCAAGTGATTAGAGCGTTGGGGATTAATTATTGTCCTTTTCATGCCGAAATTCGCCTGGATGATCACGAAGAGCCGCAATTAATGGAAATTGCGTCGAGATTGGCAGGAGATAAAATTGGCGAATTGATTTATTTGTCAACGGGTATTCACTACTACGATTATGTGTATGCTGCTTATCTCAATGAAGATTTACCTTATCCAACAATAGATGAAACATGGTGTGCTGGCATACGATTTTTTTATCGTCCAGATCTCAATACTTATTCGTTTGTAAAAGGAGTTTCTGAAGCAAGGCAGTTTCCTGTTGAAGAAATTGAATTATATTATCAACCGCATCAACCGATTCCTTCTTTTCCTAAACCCTTGCGGCGATTGGGTCATGTTATTTCTAAAAGTGAAGATTATCTTTTTTTATCAAAATTACTGAAAGAGATTGATCAGCAAATATTATTTTATGCTTAATCAAAAACCAAATATTTTTATTATTCATGGGGCATATGGGTATCCTGAGGAAAATTGGTTTCCTTGGCTTCGGAAGAAAATGCGTGAACGGGGTGTGGCATGTGATAATCCTGCTTTTCCCACGCCCCAGGGTCAATCATTAACGAGCTGGATGAATTTGTTTGATCAAAACTACGCGCATTTTATTCATACTAATACCATATTGATCGGTCATAGTTTAGGCGCGCTTTTTTGTTTGCGATGGCTTGAGAAAAACAATGTGAAAGTTGATTCAGTTATTTTAGTTGGTGCTTTCATGAGGAAATTGGGTATTGATCAATTTGATCAAATCAATACGGATTTTACGAAAGGTCCTTTTGATTGGCCATCCATTATTTGCAAAAGTAACACATTCATTTGTTATCACAGTGATAATGATCCTTATGTTCCGCGTTGGCATTTTGATGTGATCGCCAATCAGTTGAATGCTAAGAAAATCATTGTTTCGCAAGCAGGGCATTTTAATACGCAATCAGGCTATACCTTATTCCCACACTTATATTTTTATTTGAAAGATGAAGTGGCGCGTCGAATTGATAGTACTACTAAAAGTTAAGGGGAGAAAAAAATGATTTATTGGATTTACCTTATTTTCTTGGGGACGTTGGGTTGGGGTGTTTCATTGTTTCTTATCAAAATACTATTAGTTTCACTGACGCCCATCGAAATTGTTTTGTATCGCATGATCATCGGCTCATTGGTATTATTTGTTTTAATTTTTTTATTACAAATGAAGGTGAATAATAAAATTATTCTGCTGCGTGATGGGTTGATGGTTGCGCTATTTAATATCGTTATTCCATTTTATTTAACTTCGTATGCAGAAACAGCGATTGCTAGCTCACTTGCTTCGGTGATTAATGGGTTGACGCCGATCTTTACATTTTTAATGTGTGTTTTATTGATGCCATCAGAATGTAATATGCGATATGTTCACTTTATGAGTGTTTTACTAGGGTTGGTAGGGATGTTGATGGTGAATATGGGATTTTCAACCGATGTGAATAGTTTGACTTGTCTTTTTGCGTTAGTTATCGCGAGTATTTCTTATGCGATTGCTGCAAATTATGTGAAGTTGTATGCAGAAAGTAAAGATCCTATTTTGCTATCGACCATGGCAGCTTTTCTTTCAGCGCTTATCATGCTAGTCAGTCAGGGTTTAACTGCTAAAACTTGGCATATGCCACAAACGATGCAACAATTATTTGCTTTATTATGGCTGGGTGGAGTAGGTTCGGGTGTGAGCCTTTATCTCTATTGCTTATTGATACAACGTAGAGGGGCGGTGACTGCATCCATGGTGACTTATCTCATGTTGGTGACCGGTGTGATGGTCGGCGCTTTATTTTTGCATGAATCGATTTCAATGAGCGCAGGGTGGGGTTGTGTTTGTATTATTGTTTCATTGATTTTAATGAATCATTCGAATAAATTTAAAAGAAAATGAAATTCCAGGGAGGCATTTTGAAAAATGATGAATTGAAAAAAGCTGGACTCAAAGCGACCATGCCGCGTTTAAAAATTTTAAAAATTTTGGAGAAAGCAAAAGAACATCATTTGTCGGCAGAAGATATTTATCGTGTTTTATTAGAATCAAATGATGATATTGGATTGGCAACGGTTTACCGAGTATTAACGCAATTTGAAGAAGCGGGGTTGGTTGTTCGGCATCATTTTGAGGGAGGGCAATCGGTTTTTGAAATGGATCATGGTACGCATCACGATCATTTGGTTTGTGTGAAATGTGGTCGCGTCGAAGAGTTT
>CAYTKY010000031.1:0-22632 GCA_964438435.1 uncultured Coxiellaceae bacterium
GAATCCTTCTTTTATTGTATATTCTAACGCGTTGCATTAACCGTTTGAACTCAAGCTCTCCTTTTTTAGGTTCAACCAATTCGTCCGTTAATAGCAAAAATCGGTGATACACTTCAACCAAACCCCAGTTGTTAGCATGTAAATCGTCTTCTTGAAAAAAGAGAGAAGCGGCTAATACATTAGCAACACCCATCTTTGATAACAATTTGGGAGAAAATTCCATCTTTTTTTTCTTAACGGCAGAATAAAATGTTTTGAAATTATCAATTTTACTATAAACAATACCTTCTCGTTTTGTTTTATGTATTTGACCGGGTATCTTTTCCCCCTGTAATCGGTGAAGTGGTTTAGCTTTCGGAGCGGGGTCACCTAATACAATGAAATACAAATAAGAAATAAAAGCTTCCATTTGCGCAAGATGATTGCCATGGAAATATTTTTTTTGAATATATTCTTCGTTAGTTCCCCATTTATATACATGCATAACTTGATTAACAGAAGGTAAAATATTGAGATCTGAATTTTCATATGGAAGATAATTAAATGCCGTTTCACTTTTTATAGGAGCATTTTTTGGTGTTTTATTGTTTTGATTTTCCATGCACTGTCGACGAAGTTCGCCTAGCACATTAAATAAATCCTCATTTTTTGTTTGTGAAAAATTATCTCCATCATTTCTAATCATATCGATCACTTTAATAATTTTTCGATTACCTGTGATAATAATATTATAATATTCTCGACCCTCTTCAACTAACACATGCACAGTTCTCGCAATATTAAAAATACCTCTATCAGCTAAATATACTTCATTTTTCTCAGTACAAGCCGATTTAATCAATATGACTGGCTTATTTTTATCCCCATCCATATAATGGTAAGGTAATTCTTCTTTATGAGCATTGTGCCCAACAAAATGCGTAATTTTTATTTTACCTTCAGAAGATAAGCTGATGCTGCTAATTTTCGGGTCAATTCTCTTACTAAGAAAAATTTGCTTGAATACGCCTCTTGCTTTTGGAACAACGGCTGTTTCAGTTAGATTAATTTCCTTTGAATCGACATCTACACTTGAATTATTTTCTGAATCCAATTGTTCATCGCTAGAAAAACGAACTTGCATATCACCACACCTATTCTATTAATAAATATTAAGTAACTACTCACTCGTCGTTGCGAGGAGCGTTTTTTGCGACGAAGCAATCCATAAGAATGCTAACTGGATTGCTTCAACCCGCAAAAAACGCGGGTTTCGCAATGACGCCGGGTGAGTAGTTACAATATTAAAATACATTGTTAACGAATTTCACCGCTAACTATCCGGCCAAATCTCGCCTTGAAATAGCACTAAAATAGGCCGTAATCAAATCATTGCAAACCGGGAGAATGGCCTAACTGCGTGAAATTGAAACATATTTCATCGGATGATAATTCCTCTTCTTGATATGCCTTCGATTCCTGTTTTTTCTCATCTTGCTTCTCAAAAAGCGTCAATCCCGTTCGCTTGGCATCTTTCAGTTCAGAAGCAGGCTTATCAAATTTTTCAAGCAATCGATACTCCGTTTCCTTAGAAAAGAATTTTTGATTAAAAATATCTCTCTGATCTATAGAATTTCGATATTTTTCATGCTTCCTTTGCCAATGCTCTCTCTCCACTAATAATGCTTCTCTTATTTTCAAAAAATCAGCCTTTGAAAGATTTTTCCCGTCTAATAATTCTGACTCAAGTTGATCAAAAAAATTATTGATGAAAAACTCTTTCGATAAATCATAAAGATTGTGGGTCAACTCTATTTTATCGATGATCGATTTTTTTGTATCTAACTGTAAAAAAACTTTTATTCCAAGTGCATCAACAAATTCTTTTATTACGCTGGGCCTATCTTTCAATTTAACTAACCCTGTTTCAATTAAAGATACCCATTCTTCTTTACTCAAAGATTTTTTGTTTTTTACGAATTTAAAATATTCATTTCTCACCCGAACACCTTGAGAATTAGCTGTTATTAAATCTTTTTCATTAGCCCCTTTTTCAAAAACAAACTCTTTTCTAAAAAATTTCATATCCATTTTGATTTTTTCGAATCTTTCAATAATAACATCCAGCGAAAATCTTAAATCAGGATCAGAACGAGTTGAAAAAACAATTGTATTATAAACATCTTGTTTTAATTTATTTAGACGTCCCAAACATTCATCGCTTCTATTAACTAGTAATTCATTAAAAATATCATTGAATCCATCATCAAAATAATTTGCATCTTTTTTTAAAAGTTTTTCGAGGGTTCTGATCTGCTCATCTAGTCGTTTTTGAGTGGAAATTGCATTCGTGTCTGGCAATAACCCCAATAGCTGAGCGACTGTTTTCATGAACGTGTAACTATCGGATTTTTCACTTGTTATAGAATATTCATATTGTTCAGGCGCCATGTAACGTAAACTACCTACTCGTTGACTATCGCTTAACCCATTGGGATCATTTATCTTACTCAACCCAAAATCAATAAGACGTGATCCTGCTTCGAGATCCACGATGGCATTTTCAGGCTTGATATCACGATGAATCATACCAATCGCATGCAAACATTGCAGATCATGCGATAAATCAAGAATAATATTTATTCGTTGCTCAATCGTCAGCTTGATATACTTTGGGGAATCAGTAGATAACTGTATTCTATCCAGAAATTTTTTTAATTCAATCCCCTTTACCAGAGGCATCACAGTATGACGAAAGTTGCCAATGGAAATGAGTTTGGAACGAATCCCTGCGTCATTATTAAACTTTATTTCTTTCTGAATTTTTTCATCAGAAATCGGTTTAATCTTCAGTGAATTTCTTTCTTCTACCGTTTGCTGTTTATCAACACGATGATGGTTTCTCGCTATCCATTTTCCATTGACTGTTTGCAACAGTGTTGTCTTGATCTTATTAACGACACTATAAGCTCCTTTACCAACAAGGAGGTCCTCCCCAGATTCAAACACTTCAATTCGAAGTTCGCCAGGTCTACTTTTACTGGGACGGATCAAGAGTGAGTTTGTCAGGGTAAATTGATGCCATTTATCTCCAATAAGAACTTCTTGAAAACCTTTCTCAAGAAATAATTCTACGGGAGCCCCATTTGTTTGTTTTTGTCTTTTCTCTTTTTCTTTTTCGATAAAATGGTTAAAAATTTCTTCTTCTTTCGGTTGAGCATGTATTTTTTCGGGATCAATTCTTAACATATTCAAGCAACTCCACGCTTTTATTGGACTTTTTATAATGAAATCGCATTATGAATGACTTTTATTAACTAAGTATTAACTCGATAATTTTTAGGATATTTCCGAATTGCCTCACAATTTTTCATACGGAATGGCTGGGCAAACAGGGCTAATCTTGCATCACATCACTTCCGCATCTGGCACGGGATGCTTCAGAAATTGCGAAATGTTTTCTTCCGATAAAGGCTTTGATAAATAATATCCTTGGATTTCGCTACACCCCTCATCGGCTAAAAATTCATATTGCTCGCGTGTTTCAACACCTTCTGCAATAGAAATAATGCCGAGTTTATTTGTCATTGCGATGATAGCACGAATAATGGTTGCAGAAGATTCATCAACCATCATTTGCCTAATAAATGATCTATCGATTTTTATTTTATCAACGGTTAATTTTCGCAAATGATTTAATGACCAATAACCCGTTCCAAAATCATCGATGGAAATCTGGATACCTACGTCTTTCAAGCCATATAAAATGCGTAACGTGTTTTCAGGATCTTTCATAATCAAAAATTCAGTAATCTCAATTTCAAACGCCGAAGGCGGGATATCTACTTCTTTCAGTATTCGCAATAGATCATCAATAAATGTTGCTTGCTTAAATTGTCGTGGCGAACAATTGACAGCCATTGTTAATGTTAATAATCCTTTATGATGCCAAGATTTTAATTGTTCGCATGCTGTTTTAATAATCCACTCACTGACAGGAATAATGAATCCTGTTTCTTCTGCCAATGAAATAATCGCATCCGGCGTAATCGCATACTCTTTATTTTTCCAACGCAATAATGCTTCAACACCTGTAATGCGACGTGTTTTAATTTCCATCTTGGGTTGATATTCTAGAAAAAATTCATTCTTTGCTAACGCATGTCCTAACACATCTTGCAGAGCTAACTTTTCTTTTGCTTTTTCAGTCATTTGCGACGTATAAAATTGATAATTATTTCTACCGCCTTCTTTTGCACGATATAATGCAAGATCCGAATTTTTCATCATCATTTGAATATCTTGCCCATCATGAGGATATAAACTAATACCAATGCTAGTGGTGATATAAACTTCTTGACCGCTAATCATCATCACTTTTAAAACAGTCTCAAGAACTTTTTGAGCAATATAACCAACGGATTCTGTTGTGGTGACATCGCTAATAACCAAAACAAATTCATCGCCACCTAAACGGGCAATCATGTCAGTGCTTCTGACAGAGCTACGTAATCTTTCTGCAATGACTTGCAATACCAAATCACCGGCTTCATGACCAATCGTATCATTAATATTTTTAAATCGATCTAAATCTAAATACATTAATGCAAAAACTTGTTCATGGCGACGAGCCGTTGCAATAATGTGATGAATAAATTGCTCTAATTTATTTCGATTAGCAAGACCCGTCAAAGGATCGTGATAAGCCATGTGACGAAGACGTTCTTCTGCTTTTTTTTGCAATGAAATATTTTGTACTTGCATGGAAAAATGGAGGGGTTTGTCTTCATTATTATAAACAACCGATAACGCAACCATCACCCACAAAACTTCTCCGCCTTTACGAAAACATTCTTGCTCAGAATAATAAGTTGAAATTTTTTTATCGATCAAATGTTGGATATTAATTTGTAAATTATTCATTTCATTGGATGAAAACAAAAAGAAAAAATTCATCGCTAGCATATCTTCTTCGGAATAACCCAACAATTCACAAAGTGAATAATTCACTTTAAAAAATCGCCCGTCCAAATTAACCAAGGCCATCCCAATCGGCGCACAATCAAAGACTGTTTTGAAACGATGATGCGCTGTTTGTAATTCAAGCTCAGTGTTCTGCTTTTCTTGTGACAACGATAGGAGTGATTTTTTTTGTTGTTGAATAACTTGAAATAAAACAAGCATCCATGCAACCAGAATACCCATTGAAATAAAAAAATAAGTGACTGAAATAAATGACGCTGTACTATTAAACCCTAAACTAGCTATCCACCCTACTAACATCCCCCCCAAAATAGCAGCTAAAATCCGTTTCATCATCATTCCTGCCTGAATTTCTAGCCTGATCTATTTATAATAGGGCATTATTCACTCCAACTAAAGTTAAAAAATGGGTCTCAGATGAGACCCTAAAAAAGACTATCCCAGCCTTTGCAAATATTGAATCACGGCTCCCAAGAATCGGGTCGCCTCCCCTCCTGTAACGGCACGATGATCAAAGGTCAATGACAGCGGAAGCAAACGACCTACCGTTACTTGGCCATCCCGAGGTAAAGCAACGTCGCGACTGCGACCACAACCCAAAATAGCAACAGCCGGTGGCACAATAATTGGTGTGGCATAACGACCCGCGATGGTTCCAAAATTCGACAAAGTAATCGTGGCACCTTGTAAATCCTTAGGCGCAATCGTGCGTGAACGAACGGAAACCTTCAATTCTTCAATGCATTTTCGTAACGCTTCTGGTGAATAAGTCCCTGCATTTTTAATCACCGGAACAAATAATCCTTCTGGCATATCCATGGCTAAACCCACATGCATTTCATGCCATATTTTTTGCGCCAGTTGTTTGCCATCAAACCATGCATTCAATGCTGGCTCAACCTTAGCCGCTGCAACCATTGCTTGAATTAAATGCGCCGTGACATCTGTTTTAGGTGAAAAATGGCTGATATCGGCATCTTCAATAATCGTGACCGGCACAATTTCGCGATGTGATTGTGCCATCGCCAAAGCCATCGCACGACGCACACCTTGTAGAGGGGTTACCTCCCCTTCGAATGAAGCAGACAGCGCTCCTGTTGATGACGATGCTTGCTGTGTTAAATGTTTTTTAACATCATTGGGCGTAATCAATCCTTGCGGACCTGTCGGCGTCACCTGTGCTAAATCAATGTTCATTTCTTTTGCTAACACTCTTGCTGCTGGCATCGCTTTCACTGACGAAGAAGATTTTGTTCTCGCAGCACCCACGACGACATCACGCTCATCCCATTTATGACTACTTGTTTCTAACTGACCGACCACACTTCCCTTATCTTCTGTCACTTCATCTGTTTCAAAAGTAATAAAAGGCGCACCCGTTTTAATTATCTCATTATGCTTTCCATGCAACGCAATAATTTTTCCCGCGTACGGTGAAGGCACATCAACCACTGCTTTGGCAGTTTCCATGGAAACTAAGGGTTGATCAACTTTCACCACATCACCCACATTGACATACCATTCGCGAATTTCAGCTTCAGCTAAACCTTCCCCTAAATCAGGTAAATGAAATATTTTCATGCAAACTCCATTAAACGACGAACCGCTTCAACAATTCTTTTTTCACTGGGAATATAATATTTTTCTAATCGAGCATAAGGAACAATCGTATCAAATCCTGTCACGCGTGCAGGCGGTGCTTTCAAGGAAAATAAAGCCTTTTCTGCAATTTGTGAAACAATTTCTGCACCCACACCACCAGTAAGCGGTGCCTCATGAACCACCACACAACGACCTGTTTTTTCAACGGAAGATAAAATCGTTTCCATATCCAGTGGTTTGATTGTCGCCACATCAATAACCTCAGCGTGAATCCCTTCTTTTTGCAAGGAATCCGCTGCTTGTAATGTTTCTTTAATCATGGCACCCCATGTCACTAACGTCACATCATCCCCTGCGCGCAGAGTAAAGCACACATCGAGTGGCAAAGCATGACCATCATCTTTTACTTCTTGTTTAGCATAACGATATAACCGCGAAGGTTCTAAAAAAATAACAGGATCAGGATCACGAATAGACGCTAACATCAAACCATAAGCACGTGCAGGTGATGAAGGAATAACGACACGCAATCCCGGTGTATGTGCAAAAAAAGCTTCTGTGCTTTCTGAGTGATGTTCAGGCGCATGAATACCCGCACCAAATGGAGTACGAAAAACCAAGGGACACGTTAAACGTCCGCGAGTACGATTACGAATACGTGCAACGTGATTAATGATTTGGTCAAAGGCAGGATAAATAAATCCCATAAATTGAAATTCAGCAACCGGTTTCAATCCACGCACAGCCATACCAAACGCTAAGCCCGCTATCATGGATTCTGCTAACGGTGTATCCAATACACGTTCAGGACCAAATTTATCTAACAAACCAACCGTTGCACGAAAAACACCGCCATCTTGACCAACATCTTCTCCTATCACAACCACATCGGAATCGACTTGCATTTCATGTGCTAATGCTAAATTAATTGCTTCAACTAAGGTAATTTCAGCCATGTGATACAATCTCCATCTCTTTCAATGAATCGCGTTGCTCTTGATAACTCATTGGTAATTCCGCATAGAGATAATCAAACATGGATTCTAATGGTTGTGGTTTAACAGCCAGATACTCTTTTACAGCAATCTCTACTTCTGCCGCACATTCAGCCTGTAATACGTCTTCTTGTTGTGCAGACCAAGCGCCGATTTTTTCTAAATAACGACGCAAACGTGCAATGGGTTCTTTTTTCCACTCTTGCTCCCGCAATTGTTTGGGCTCGTAACGACTTGCATCATCGGCAGTGGTGTGATCATGTTGTCGATAACAAATCATTTCAAGCAACCGCGGTTCATTTTTTTCACGCGCTTCTCTTAATGCTTCTCTTGTACGATATTCAACCGCAACAACATCATTACCATCTACTTGCTCGCCAGCAATACCGGCTGCAATGGCTTTTTGTGCGAGCGTATGTGCTGCTGTTTGTGCTTGACGTGAAACGGAAATAGCCCATTGATTATTACACACAACAAAAACAACCGGTAAATGCCAAGCACCTGCGACATTCATCGCTTCATAAAAATCACCTTGTGAAGTCGCACCATCACCACACATCGTTAAGACAGCGCAATGCTCTTTGCGATATTTCGCTGCATACGCAGCACCTGCTGCGTGCAAAGGTTGGCTACCGACAGGCACACTGAAAGGAAAATCATGATTATCTTTTGCGAAACAATTACCGCGTTCATCACCACCCCAATACAATAATATTTGCGATAATGTCACACCACGCTGAATTAATGTTCCCATATCACGGTAATAAGGAACAAAAATATCTTTTTTTTCTAATGCACTACCTACTCCGACAAATACCGCTTCTTGACCACGCGTTGAAGGATACGTACCCAATTTGCCTGTGCGTTGCAAGGCAATCGCTTTCGTATCCATTATTCGTACCAACACCATCAAACGATAAAGACGCAATAACGTATCGATATCTTTTACTAGCGACGGTGCGTCATCCGCCATCATGCTAGATTCATCAAGATATTGATAATAGGGAATATCAAATCGATCAACCATTTTCACGCAAGAAACTCCATTCGTTGTGTTCTAATTGCCAACAAGATTAACGATCAAGGATAGGGGAGTCAAGGTTTCAAAGAAACGACTTTCTTATCCTCAAAATGAATTCCTTTTCTGACAAGTTTTAATGTATAAACACTTTCAGAACAAAATAAACGTCGCACAAGACACGCGATCATCACTGTTAACAAAACAGGTAAAATTGCTGCATATTCATGCGTTAATTCTAAAACGAGTAATACAGAAGTGAAAATCGCACCTGTCCCACTTGCCAACATAGCCGCCATACCGGCTAAAACAAAAATTAAGGGATTGTCAAAAAGCGTTGGCACGTGGCTATTAAAAAACACAAAAACCAGCGCGCCGGCGACGGCACCTAAAAATAATAGTGGCGAAAAAACGCCGCCTGGGCCACCGGAGCCTAATGTAAAAAAAGTTGCTAAACATTTGCCGATCAATAATAAACACAATAACCAAGGATTTTTTATCATAAAATTCAAACAATCTTGTATCGTTGAAAAACCAATTCCTTCAATATAATAATGTCCATAAAAATACATCATTAAAAAAATCATCACGCCCACTAACAACATCCCCACGGTGTGTCGCAAATACAAATTTGGGAATAAAATCTCAAAGCGATCCTCACACCAATATAATCCTGTAATAAAAATAGCCGATAAAATGCCTAATAAAATACCAAATGGAATAACGATTACTATTTCTACAGGTGAATAAAAAGAATGAAGATGAAATAAAGTAACAAACTTAAAAATAGGCAGTGGATCCAAATAAAAATATTTAACATACGTGGCAATTAAAGACGCACTGATCACAGAAACCACGCTCCACACATCCATCACGGGTAATAATAATTCCAATGCAAAAGCCATGCCAGCTAGTGGCGCATTAAACGTGGTGGATACCATTGCAGCCGATCCAGCAGCCATTAAAACGATACGTGATTGAGCAGGTAACTTCACCCAAACTCCCAACACGGAACTGATGGCTGCCCCCATTTGAATGATCGGCCCCTCACGACCCACTGAGCCACCTGTGCTAATCGTAATCGCTGATGCCAACGCTTTGATAAAAGCAGATACCGCATCAATTTTTCCTTGATGACGCAGTGAATACATCAGTTCAGGCACGCTCAATCCTTTTTCTTTGGGTGCAAAATGCGATAAGAGAAAAACAACAAGCCATGCCCCCATGACAGGAACAAAAATAATCCCTGCTTGCAAACTGCTCGATTGCGTGTGTAAGAGGTCGCTTTTACTAACATTAATGGATTCCCAGAAAAATAAATGATGTGAAAATGCGAGCACCCATTCGAATAAATACGCCGCAATCGCGCCTAACATACCCATCCACAAAGAGAGAAAAATAACGAAGAAGTGATGCGAAAGCTTGAAAATATTCATCCGTGATTATCATCCATGAAAATAATAAACCCTAATAAATCCTTAAGTCACACTCTATATTATTTACCATCATTCTTTTCACTTGCAAAAAAAAATCATTTTTGCATAATTAGCAGTTTTCTCGAATGAAAACTTAACTCGGAGACAAATTGATGGGAAAAACCAAGACAGAGCTACTGTCCACAGAAATACATCACTTAGACATGAAGAAATTTGATTTTGCATCGCTCATTGATGAAATGCAAGGTACGGCATTTCAAGCAAGAAACTTAGCACGTGGCGCTAAAATATTTGAGCAAATGTTAACAGATGAAAAATGTGGCGTGATTCTTTGTCTAGCAGGTTCACTCATCAGTGCGGGCTTAAAAAAAGTTATTCTCGATATGTTAGATAACAACATGATCGATGTGATTGTCTCAACGGGTGCCAATATCGTTGATCAAGATTTCTTTGAAGGCTTGGGCTTTAAGCATTATCAAGGATCGCCGCATCTAGATGATGTTGCCTTACAACAATTAGCGATTGATCGTATTTATGACACCTTGATTGATGAAGATCAATTGCGTATTTGTGATGACACCATTTGTCAAATTGCCAACGGTCTTCCTCCCAAACCTTATTCTTCTCGTGAATTTATTTATGAAATGGGTCGCTATTTAGAACAGCATGGCAAAAATAACGAATCGATTGTGTTACGTGCTTATCAAAAAAATGTCCCTATTTTTGTGCCTGCTTTCAGTGATTGCAGCGCAGGATTTGGCTTAGTGATGCATCAAGTTGCCCGTCCAGAACACCATGTCTGTATTGATTCCGTGAAAGATTTTCGTGAATTGACCCAATTAAAAATTGCGGCAAAAGAAACAGGATTACTCATGATTGGCGGTGGTGTTCCTAAAAATTTTGCACAAGATGTCGTTGTAGCAGCTGAATTACTGGGCGCAGAAGTCCCTTTGCATAAATATGCAATACAAATCACGGTAGCTGATGAACGTGATGGCGCACTATCAGGCTCTACCCTACGCGAAGCTTGTTCATGGGGCAAAGTATCGGTTGTCCATGAACAGATGGTATTTTGTGAAGCGACGATTGCTCTTCCTTTAATTGCAGGTTATGCCTATAGCAAAGGAGCGTGGAAAAATCGTCAAGCCAGGGCTTACAACAAGCTATTTACCAATAGCAAAATACCTGCTTAGCATATATAGGTGACACATCATGACTGAATGGTCTATTCAACAGGCTCGTGAGCTTTATCATATCGCGCATTGGAGTGATGGATTTTTTGATATTGGCGAGCATGGGAAATTGTGTGCTTATCCTAAGGGTATCAATCATCCTACGCAGAAAATCGATTTGTATGAATTAGCTCAATCGATTGCAGATAGTGGCATTACGTTTCCTGTTTTATTACGCTTTACCGACATTTTGCATAAGCGAATTCAAACTTTAAATAATGCATTTAGTAATGCTATTAAAAATCATGACTATCGCGGTAACTATTTAAGTGCCTACCCCATTAAAGTGAACCAACAACGGCGCGTCGTGGAGGCTATGTTAGAGAATGGTCAATCTCCGGTTGGCATTGAAACAGGTAGTAAACCTGAATTATTAGCCGCATTGGGAATGACCAGCGCACCGGTCATCATTTGCAATGGTTATAAAGATCGTGAATTTATTCGTCTTGCGCTCATCGGCCAACGATTAGGTCATCGTGTTTTTATTATTCTCGAAAAATTTTCTGAATTAAATTACGCACTCGAAGAAGCTGAGAAATTAAAGGTAGAGCCTTGTTTAGGCGTACGCATTCGCCTATCTTCGATCGCGGCAGGAAAGTGGCAAAATTCTAGTGGTGAAAAAGCAAAATTTGGCTTTTCTGCGCCACAATTGTTGAAAATTGTCGACACGTTGCGCGCAAAAAATCGTTTACACTTATTACGCGTATTACATTTTAATCTCGGCTCACAAATTGCAAATATTGCTGACATTCAACGTGCCATGCATGAAGGGGTGCGATATTACGAAACTTTGCGAAAACTAGGTGCACCGATTGATACCATTGATGTCGGCGGTGGATTAGGGATTGATTATGAAGGTACGCGTTCACGTAGTTTTTGTTCGATGAATTACAGCGTACAAGAATATGCGAATAATATTGTGTACACCATTTCAGATATTTGTCATCAACATCATCTTCCTCATCCGCAGATTATCACTGAATCCGGTAGAGCGATGACGGCGCATCATGCCATGTTAATCACCGATGTGATTTCAGCAGAGCCTGCTTATGAAGCAACCTCGTTAAATGCACCCGAGTCAGATCAATTGCCGATTTTAGATGAACTATGGTTAAGTTATAACAATTTATCTGAAAGTACTGCACTAGAAGGTTATCACGATGCTTGCCATTGGATGTCTGAAATTCACACGATGTATATTCATGGTTTAATGGGATTGAAAGAACGTGCTTATGCCGAACAAATCTATTATGCAACCTTTGCAAAACTACGTCAGTTACTCAAACCCAGCATTCGTGCACATCGCGAAATCATCGATGAATTAAATGAAAAGCTAGCGCATAAACTTATTTGCAATTTTTCTTTATTTCAATCACTGCCAGATGCTTGGGCAATCAATCAAGTCTTCCCGATTATTCCTTTATCGGGTTTAGATCAACAACCTACATTGCGTGGGGTATTGCACGATATCACCTGTGATTCAGATGGTCGTATTGATACTTATGTTAATAACTATGGTGTTGAAACAACCTTACCTTTAGCACCTTACGATCCTACTAAACCGTATTTGCTGGGTATTTTTTTAGTGGGTGCTTATCAAGAAATATTAGGCGATTTGCATAATCTTTTTGGTGATACCAATTCTATTCATGTTGAATTACTTGAAGATGGTAATTATCAACTGACTAATGCTATGCACGGCGATACCGTTGAATCCACATTACGTCATGTCAATTTTGATAGTGATGAATTATTATCGTCATATCAAAAACTATTGCATCAAGCTAATTTACCTGCTGCTGAATCAAATGAATTCCTCACTGATTTAGTAAAAGGGTTAAAAGGTTACACGTATTTTGAAGAATAATTTTTAATTAGTAGAAAAAAATGACCCTATTTGATGCAAATGCAGCAGCGACAGAAGACTCTGGTATTTTTGGATTACCTTATACTCCCGAAGAGTCACGACTCGTGTTATTACCCGTTCCCTGGGAAGCCACAACTTCTTATGGTGGAGGCACTGCGAAAGGACCGGCTGCCATTTTTGAAGCGAGCAAACAAGTTGATTTATTTGATATCGATTTGGGTGCGTTTTATGAAGCAGGCATTGCGATGTTACCTATTTCAAATGAAATAGGCCAATGGAATACGCTCGCAAAAAATGCGGCTCAAGCCATCATACAACAGACATCGACTGATCTTCCTCAATCGCTCCATACGGTTAATTCTTATGGTGAAAAATTAAATCATTTTGTTTATCGCGAAACAAAAAATTTATTAGCGCAAGGAAAATTAGTCGGGGTGATCGGCGGTGATCATTCCGTTCCTTTTGGTGCAATTCAAGCAATATTAGAAAAGCATCCTCAAGTGGGTATTTTGCATTTCGATGCGCATGCTGATTTGCGTGATGCTTATGAAGATTTCAACTTTTCACATGCATCAATTATGCATAACATCATCACAAAAACCTCTCTTACTCAATTAGTACAAGTCGGTATTCGTGATTTTTGTGAGCAAGAATTTGATTTCATCCAAAAAAATAAAGGCAAAATAGTTACTTTTTTTGATGCGCATTTAAACGAACAGAAAATGAATGGAAAAACATGGGTGCAAATTTGTGATGAGATTATTTTCCATCTACCACAAGAAGTGTATATCTCATTTGATATTGATGGATTGGATCCCCGTTTTTGTCCACACACCGGTACACCCGTGCCCGGTGGCTTAGATTTCAATGAAGCGATTTATCTCATCAAAAAAGTTGTGCGATCCGGAAGACGGATTGTTGGATTTGATTTGAATGAAGTATCGCCAGGATTAGCGAGTTCTCCTGAAAAGAATGACGTCTCTGCTGAATGGGATGCCAATGTGGGTGCGCGATTACTTTATAAATTATGCGGATGGACGCTTGCTTCGTTATCTGCGTGATGAATCATGCTTAATATCGGTGACTGCCGTTTCGTTTAGCGTCTTTTTCTCGTGATAGTAGCAATGTCGGTCGGTGCTTCTTCAGTTGATTCCTTTTTCTGCTCTTTATTCTCATTTTGAAGTTGTACATTAACAATAGGAGATGGCTCAGAAAATGAATCAGCTCCCTGCGATTTTTTATTGTCGAATGAAGAAACAGGGGTTCCGCTCTCACTGCTCAATTTGCGTAGAATGGATGCTGTTGACAATGAAGAGGATGATCTTGATTTTGCTTCTGGTTCAGAAGCTGCTTTATCGGCATTTTCTATTTTTTCGTCCTCTTTTTTATTTGTTAATTCAATTGATTTTTTAGCTTCCATTATTTCATTTCCTATGGAATCAAGAGACACTATCGATTTGATTAATGCAAGAACATGTGCCGCATCGCTATTATTATCGAGCTCTCTAGATATATAACGATGCATTCCTAACGCATTTTGTATATCTTTTAAATTTTTAATAAAAAATTCATCTTTTTCTGTTAATGACAAACATAATAAATCCATATTTTTTATTTTAGATACACCCGAATTTTTACTCTCAAATTCCGAAGCAGTTTTTGCACTAGAAAGTATTCCTCGTAATTCTTCCGACCTCAATGACGGACTTTTACTCTCTATTTCAGCGCATACCTCTTCAACAATCTTAGATTTAAAGTTTGACCACGAATCAAAGTCCCCTTTTAATTTAGAAAAAATTTCTTTTGCTTCAAAAATGACATTTCTAATCTTATATAGTGGTTCTAGATTTTCTTCATGAATTTTAATCACTTCTTTTTCAATTTCTTCTATTTGATTGAGATTTTCAGATGTAGAAATTTTCGATCGCAACTCACTTAATTGATTAATCAGATTGGAAATTTGATGATTTGATTTCATCTCACCCAATTGCTTCATCACATCAAGTGTCATCTGGTAAGATTCCCTGACCCTTTCTGTTTTTTCGATGAACAAGCTTTTTTTTATTTTCTCTTCTTCGTCACTATTTTTAATCTCTTTACCTTCATATTCATATAGAGGAAATTGGGCAGATAAAGATTTAACATTTTCAATTTTCATAATGTATTGATCTGTATTATTTGACGATATTTCAAAAGCGCATTTTTTTATTTCTTCTTTTAATTTTATTGTATCTTCTTTCATTTTGCTCGAGAATATTTGTATTTTCTCCAAAAGAACGGGGTAGTTTTTTAACGTTTGCGATTCATGTAAATCTAATATAAGAGTGCTAAGTAACCAATTTGAAAATAATTGATTTGTATCGACATGTGATCCCGGTTTTATTTTCTCTGGCTTTGCATTTTTTATTTGATTGTTTTGTAAAAAAAAATCGACTTCTGATACTAACATCGTTTGTAAAGGGGATACTGTTCGATCGATTTTGGATATTTTAGCGTGCATATCGAGAAGCTCTTTGACAAGTTCCTCTCTTTTTTCTATATACTCTGCTTTATCTTTGTGATCAGAATCAATTAACAAGGTGTAAGATTTTATTTTTTCTTTATATATTTGCAAATCTGGAATGATAACATCCTGCCTATTTGCCATGAGAGGATAGGCATATCGAGCATTGTTAATCGTTGAGGCTCCTTTGAAAATAAAAGAATCTAATACGTCCCTTGCAGAAGGTGAGATGATGTTTCTCATTTCCGGTTTTTCAATAAATGGTTTGAGTCCATTTGAAATGCCTGAAACAGAAGGGAAGTCTCCTAATTCAGCACTTCTTCGAATAATTGCAATCCAACTTTCCATGAGGATGGCACGTTCTTCCATGCTGGCTGCATTACTAATTTCTATTTCGACCATTTTAGAAAGATTTTTATATTTATTTGATAATGATCCTTCAATGATCTCATTTTCTTTTCCACTTTTATAATTGCTTATATCTTCTTTTGAAAAGAAAAAAAATAAATTTTTACTGATCTCTCTCAATTCTAAAGCGAATTGATTTGTTAAATATCTATGAAGTATTTTAATTTCTTTCAGTGTCGGTAAATTATTTTTATCAGACAAAAACGAACGGACTTTTTTATTTGCTAACACACTATTTAATAACCGCAACCGATCAATCGCGCTAATATCAGAAAAAAAACCATCTTCCAGAATAAATTTTATTTTCTCATCAGGATTTTTTATTTTCTCTAAACGAGAATTCATATCTACACCACTAAAATTATAATAATATGATTAAATTAAAGTTTTATATTTAATTGACCATTATTAATAAGTATAGTAGATGTTTTTTGAATGTGTTTTTAATCACTGTCATTGGATTTATTCTGATAAAATAGGCATATTTTCATGGAGATAGAAAATTAATTATTTTAATTTAACCAATCGGTTTGTAGATAAAGTCTAATGAAATACAATTGATCTAACCCCGATTTTTTAGACACTCTTATGCTACATTTTTAATTTGATTCTCAAACATTTCTGGTGAAATAGAACCAATAATAGAATGTCGACGAAAACGATTACAATACCCTTCGGATAGTGTTCATCAACCTGTGTCAGCATAAATTTATTTGATGAACGATTAAATTTAGAGACAAGATAAATCTATACTGACACAGGTTGATGAACACTCTCGTATTGTTCCCTGACTATTTTTTCATGCATCTCATTAATAGTTTTTAAAGGGTTATCCGTTTTCCAAACATAAGAAATTAATGCCACCATTTTGATATTAGCGGCAAGCACTTTATCGAGGTTATCGCAATTAATACCACCTATGGCACAAACAGGTAACGATACTTTATCACAAGCCTGTTTCAGCTCTTGAATTGAAACAGGTATAACATTATTTTTACTTTTTGTTTCAAATAAGCATCCCATCGCTATGTACGAAACATCCGATTGTGCGGCAATACAAGCCTCTTTTACACTGTGGCAGGATATACCTAAAATAAAATTGTCTGAAACAATGTTACGAATTCGATTTAATGGATAATCATCTTGCCCCAAATGCACTCCATCGCCTAAATCAAGCGCTATATCAATGTGGTCGTTAATAATAAATACTTTATCAGGGTTAAGTTTTTGTTTTATTTTATAGGCATTATCAAAAATATTTTTTTTCGATGCGGATTTATTTCTGTATTGTACAATATTAACTGGTGATTGATTGATGATTTCAATGATCTCTTCAATCGGATAGGCAATGACATCGCTATCAATAATGAGATATAACCCTTCGAGCAAATGCCGCTTGAGATATTTCATACCTGAATAATAAAGTTTAGAATGTATTTCATAAGCTTGATAACGCAGTTCTTTCATCGACTCTTTTTCTACCGATATTTGCGTTATTTCTTCTAATACACGTAATGCCTCTTGCATTCGAATTGCATTAGCTTGAATGATACTGATCAAACCATATCGTACATTATCTTCAATTAATTTCATTCCGCCTAAATCTGTTTTTACATCGTAAATTGGAGAAGAGATTTTAATACGATGTCTTAGTTCACGTATTTGATGAAAAAGAATTTCATCTCTCAGAAAAAATCGCGCAATGTCTTCAAGAACACGCGCGCCTTCTTTTGCTCGATGGATGTTTGCATTGATTAAATGGCTTCTTGACATAAAACCTCTTGTAATTCTTTTGTAACAAGCCTCGCTGCTTTTTCACCTGACAACAACATAGCACCAAAAGTTGGGCCCATGCGAGGCAAGCCATATGTTTCAGACACTGACATACCAGCAATAAATAATCCTGGAAATAAATTTCCTGTTTTTTCTACCAGTAAGTCTTCAGATACTTCAACATCGAGTGCGCCCATACCTTTAATAGTTAACAATCCTCTCTTTGATAACAAACGCACAGCAACTGAATCATGCCCACTTGCATCAATTACTATTTTTGATTCTAGTAAAATAGGATCAAGACAAGTAATCATTTTAGGTAACATCGTAACTGGTGTTGAATTGATAACTAATCCACACACTTTTTTATTTTTCACTATCACATCTTCTACGATTGTCATACTTAATATTTTAACACCTGCTTCGCAAGCGGAATGAATAAGTCGTGAAGCAAAGAATGCCGTATCACAAACATATAAACCGTTTGAAATTTCTTTATGTGGAATATTTAATTCTTTTAACATCTTATCAGACGGTGATCGCATAGTTGCTTTATTCATTAAAAAGCCACCAATCCACATTCCGCCACCAAGATAATTATTTCGCTCGATGATAACAACCCGATAACCTGCTTGCGAAAGTAATCTACCAGCGACTAATCCTGATGGGCCTGAACCAATAATTAATACATCAGAATCAGTGGCTTCGATAAATTGATCGTAATACTCACTTATCAATGCTTTACTTATATTTTTTTCTTCGATCGGACTAAACATATTTTCTCCTTGATTAAACTAGATTGTCAGTATTAGAAAGGCCCATGGGGCAATATTTTGGCCCACACATCGAGCAGAATTTTGATTGTTTAAAAGCATCATGTGGCAATGATTCATCATGATGTTTGCGTGCTGTTTCTGGATCAAACGTTAAAGAAAACTGATTTTCCCATTCAAAATTGACTCTTGCTTTGGAAATAGCAACATCACGTTCACGCGCATATTTATCACCACGAGCAATATTTGCAGCATGTGCAGCAATTTTATAAGCGATAACACCTTGCTTGACATCATCACAATTAGGTAATCCTAAATGCTCTTTTGGAGTAATATAACAAAGCAAACTTGCGCCTTTCCAACCAGCTAGGGCAGCGCCAATCGCAGATGCGATATGGTCATAGCCAGCAGCACAGTCAATAACTAATGGTCCTAATACATAAAAAGGAGCTCCATAACATAATTCGTGTTGGATTTTCATGTTATGTTCAATTTCATGCAATGGTATGTGGCCTGGACCTTCAACCATGACTTGCACGCCGCGTTTCCAAGCACGTTTAGTCAATTCACCCAATATTTTTAATTCGGCAAGTTGTGCTTCATCCGTAGCATCATGTATGCAACCTGGCCTTAATGCATCACCCAATGAAATGGTAACATCGTACTTTGCTAAAATATCTAATACTGCATCATAGTACTTATACAAAGGATTTTGTTGTTGAGTTTTATGCATCCAGGCAGCTAATAAACCACCGCCACGAGAAACGATTCCAGATAAGCGTTTTCTAACTAATGGTAAATGTTCTTTTAAAATTCCACAGTGCAGCGTCATATAATCAACGCCTTGTTTTGCCTGATGTTCAATCATTTCTAATAAATGTTCTATTTGCAACGCTTCTAAGTTTTTAAGCTGATCGTATACTTGATAAATAGGTACCGTTCCAAGCGGCACACTTGATTGAGATAACATTGCAACACGAGTCTCATCAATATTTTTTCCGGTTGATAAATCCATGACAGTATCTGAACCAAATTGTATTGCGACTTGCAATTTTTCTAATTCATTTTTTATTTGGCTGGATATTTGTGAAGTACCTAAATTAGCGTTAATTTTAACTTTTGCAGCTCTTCCGATTGCGATTGGATTTAAATTAAAGTGTCGTGGATTAGCAGGAATGATTAATTGACCGCTTGCTATTAATTGCTTTAATTCAATGATTGGAATATTTTCTTGTTTAGAAACAATTTCCATGGCAGCAGTCGTTTTGCCATGAATCGCTTGTAACATTTGTGTCATGTGGCCTCCTGTATAAAAAACAGGAGGTGCAAGATCAACATGCAAAAAACGCATGCAACTGAGCATCTCTACTTCCTTCGCAGGCATTATCCTGATCAGGTCGGAGGGTTTTCTCTCAGCCGGTTGTACCAGCACCCCTGTAGCTACGCGGAATTATTAACATTTAAAATAAAAAAATCAAGCTGAAAAAAATACGGTAACAAAATGGGCAATGCACAACCATCATAACAACAGCGGTAGGATACATAATAAAATTCAGTTTAGTACCTGTTCGTTCATTATATTGTTTGCTACATTAACTAATTAACTAAGAGTAAATAAAATGAAAAAAATATCTAAACTCACTTGGTTATTCCCTATTTTATTAGTGGGATATGAGATATCAGTTTATCTATCTAATGACATGTATTTACCAGCGCTGCCGAATATGATGCATGATTTACAAATTTCTGCCACGCAAGCGCAGCTCACCATCACAATGTGGTTTATCGGAGCCGCTAGTACACCGCTTGTCATGGGTGCTCTTGCCGATCATTTTGGAAGAAGAGCAACCCTTTTGATTGGTGGAATGATATATGTTTTTGCGACAATAATTTGTGCTTTAGCTGTCAATGAATCTACCATTTTGATTCCACGCATTATACAAGGTGCGATGATATCTTCTATGATGGTTGCAGGTTACGCATGCATACATGAATCCTATGAACACAAAGAAGCTATTCGTCTTCTAGCAATCATGGGAGGAGCTTCTGTTCTTGCTCCAGCACTAGGCCCACTACTTGGCGCAATTGTTTTATCTTTCACTAGTTGGCGCTTTATATTTTGGATACTCGGTCTGCTCTCTACAATCATGCTTATCAGTTTGTATTACAATATGCCAGAAACACTTTTTCCAGAGGAGCGCCAGGCACTTCATTTAGGTACGATAATGAAAAATTACTGGTTGGTTATCACTAATAAAAAATTTATCGTATTAATGGCAGTTCTTGGTTTTAACTTTGCTGGTTTTATTAGTTGGATCGCCGCTGGTCCACTATTAGTTATTGAAAGCTTGAAATACCAGGCAATAACTTTCGGATGGATGCAGGCGGCTGTATTTGGAGCATACATTTTTGGCAGTCATCTTGTAAATTTTTTACTAAAAACTCACGATGCTCATCGTTTAGTTCCTTTAGGACTATCAGTCTCTTTAATATCGGGAATATGCTTATTATTATTTTCACTTCTCTTACCAAACCAATTTTATTTATTTTTATCCGCAATCATTTTTTATTCGTTTGGTTCTGCACTTTGTTTCGCTCCACTTAATCGCTTGATTATTGAATCTAGTAATCAGCCCATGGGAATACGAGTCGCGATGTTTACAGCCGGATTAATGTTGTGTGGGGTGATAGGAAGCAGTATGGCCAGTATAATTTATAATGGAACATTATTTTCTCTATCTATCTGCATTGCACTCGGTATAGTGATGGCATGTCTATTGCAATACCTTCATAAGGTATCTACCCACCCCTAATTTATAAAAAAATGTAACTACTCACTCGTCGTTGCGAGGAGCGTTTTTTGCGACAAAGCAATCCATAAGAATGCTAACTGGATTGCTTCAACCCGCAAAAAACGCGGGTTTCGCAATGACGCCGGGTGAGTAGTTACAAAAAAATTCAAAAAAATCTTGGCACGTTTTTGAATATTATTTTTCACCCAATTTTTTTTCGCAACAAGATCAACCCTATTCATTTTTATTGCTTAAAAATACCAAATAACATACCATTGCAAAAAATAATAGGGGTGTTGCACAAATGAGCACAAATAGAGCCAAGCGATTGTCAGAAGAAAAAAAACATTTATTATCGTCGGAAGATGATTATTCTGATAGTCCTGCTGATTGTATTATCAATATTAGCGAAGAAGATCCTGTCTCTTTTGTATTAAAAGATCGCGATTTATGTAGACTCATCTTTTCTTATATTCAGTTTCCTGATTTACTTCCTTTCTCTTACGTGTCAAAAAATATAAGAAACCAATATAACCAATATCTCAAAGATTTAATTAAATTCTCTGCGGAAATGCCTGCAACCGAAGCAGAATCTATTATGCTTAAGAACTTCATTCAATCAGTCATTGAGACAGGAAATAAGATACCGTTAGAAAATAACGGCTATCAAAATACCCGGCTAACAACCGAACGAAATAATCTCGCTAGATTAAACAATGAAAAAAAGGAAGCGATGATTTCTCTTGCTAACACAACGGCGACATACATCTTCAAATTCTCACTGGCCGGCACCTTCTTCTGCTTAATGCCTTATATCGCGACTCAAAAAGATGCGTTAAGAGATGTGACGATCGGATTGGCAATACTAAGTGGACTTACCTGCCTGTTTGCAAGCATTCTCCATTTTCGTTTCCATTGCATCAAAAATGGGACAAGGGAAGGATTTACTATCCTTGATATTGAAAATTTAGGCAAAAAAATTAAAGCGGCGGAAGAAAACATAAAGACTATAAAAAGAGATACGCGAATCACAGCAAATAAGGTAATAACATTTTTCCATCAAAAAGAAAATGCTACTAATAACACAACTGTCCCGCTGGCACAGAATTGTGTCGCAACGTTGGCGACAATTCCATAAGACTTATTGGGCACTAAAGATCAATCAGTTTATTTTCTCAAAATTTCATGCTAATTGGTTTAGGATATAAATAGTCGACCCTGAAAAACCCCTATTGTCACGATTCAGCACGGACTCGTCATTGCGAGCGAGA
>CAYTKY010000032.1:0-22341 GCA_964438435.1 uncultured Coxiellaceae bacterium
ATTGCGACTAAACGACTACCAGGCTCTAGTAATTTACGCCCTCATTTGCGACACTTATCTATATGCCAGAGAATCTCGTTGAAATCAGCCATATGTCGTTTCAACATGAAAATGTTGATACACCCCGTGTCATTTTTCATGATGTGGATATTGTGATTCCACGTGGTAAAATTACGGCCATCATGGGGCCGAGTGGCACAGGTAAGACAACCTTGCTTCGCTTAATTGGCGGTCAATTAACGCCAACGCAGGGGCGAGTAGATATCAGTGGTAAAAATATTCATCAATTATCCCGAAAAGCGTTATATCAATGTCGTCAACGCATGGGGATGCTATTTCAAGCGAGCGGTCTTTTTACTCACTTAACTGTTTATGAGAATGTGGCTTTTCCATTACGGGAGCATACCACGTTATCTGAATCCATGATTCGTACTGTGGTATTAATGAAATTACAAATGGTGGGTTTGCGTGGTGCGCATTATCTGATGCCAAATGAATTATCAGGCGGAATGATACGGCGTGTTGCCCTCGCTAGGGCGATTGCGCTCGATCCCGAATTAATCATGTATGACGAACCTTTTACTGGCCAAGATCCTATTTCGATGGGCGTGTTAGTGAAGTTAATTCGCATGTTGAATGATACATTGGGTTTGACGAGCATCATCGTTTCGCATGATGTGCAAGAAACATTAACAATTTCAGATTATGCTTATGTGATAGTCGATAAAAAAATTGTGGGTCATGGTACACCCGAAGCGTTGCGTCGAGATCCTTCCCCCTCATTGCAACAATTTATACAAGGATTACCGGATGGACCGGTGCCATTTCATTACCCGGCTTTACCATTGGAGCAAGATTTTATGGGAAAACTAGCATGATGAATCGTTTGATAGCGCTAGGGCAATGGGGGCTTGGTAATTTGCGTCATTTAGGTCGCGCGGGGTTATTGATTTATCAATCCCTTTTTTATTTCCCCCATTTTCGCAAGGGATTTCCGTTGGTGACACAACAAATTTATGCGGAAGGTGTCTTATCACTACCGATTATTGTCGTGTCGAGCTTATTTATTGGGATGGTGTTGGCTTTGCAAGGCTATCATACTTTAGCAAAATTTGGTGCGTCGCAAGAGTTGGGTCCTTTAGTTGCATTGAGTGTTGCGCGTGAATTAGGACCCGTTGTGACAGCAATTTTATTCGCAGGTCGTGCGGGGTCTGCCGTGACGGCCGAAATTGGCTTAATGAAAGCAACGGAGCAATTATCCAGCATGGAAATGATGGCCGTGGATCCCTTGCGTCGTGTTATTTCCCCCCGTTTTTGGGGCGGCATGATTTCAATGCCTTTGTTGACATTAATTTTTAATGCAATGGCTATTTATGGCGCTTATTTGGTAGGGGTAAAATGGTTAGGTGTTGATGGCGGTGTGTTTTGGTCGAATATGCAATCTTCCGTTGATTTTCGATCAGATATTATGAACGGCATTTGGAAAAGTGTGATATTTGGAATAGCAGTGACATGGATCGCTGTTTTTCAAGGGTATTTTGCAGTACCCACCTCAGCGGGTATTGCAAGTGCGACGACAAGATCGGTCGTCTATTCTTCACTGGCTGTATTAGGGCTTGATTTTGTATTAACTGCTATGATGATAGGGGAGTGGTAATGTCGCAACGATTGATCGAAAGTTTTGTCGGTTTATTTCTTTTATTCGCGATTGTTTCGCTCTGTGTTTTAGCATTTAAAGTGAGTGGCTTAACCAGTTTATTTCCCGAGAAAAGTTATGATGTGACGGCTGCCTTTGATGATATTGGTGGTTTAAAAGTCAGAGCACCTGTCAAAATCGGGGGCGTGCAAATTGGCGAAGTTTCCCAAATTCGTCTTGATCCCGTGACATTTAAAGCCGTGGTGCAAATGAATATTCTGGCGACATTCAGCGATATTCCTGATGATTCTTCGGCGGGTATTTATACAGCAGGTTTGTTGGGCGATAATTATATTGCGATTTCACCAATGTATAGCAAAACATTTCTCAAAAATGGCAGTGAAATTGAGATGACACGTTCAGCCATGGTATTAGAAAAATTAATCGGACAATTTATTTATAAATTAGGTAACAATAATCAAAGTGATCACCATCAAGGAGGCGAAGAAAATAATGCGCAATAAAATACAAATAACATTTTTTATTTTACTGATTAGTTGGTTCAGTTGTCTTTCTTACGCTGCACCACAAGGCGATCCCGTTGCTTTATTGCGTTATATTGCCGATAACATGATTGCTGGGTTAAAGGCTAACAAAGCGACACTAAGAACCAAACCCCAAATTGTTTATAACTTAGCTTATAAATATGTTGTTCCTTATGCTGATTTAACAGAAATGTCGAAACGAGTATTACCACCCCAAGTCTGGAATCAAGCTTCTTCTGCACAACGTGCGCAATTTCAACGTGAGTTTACGAGAACGGTCGTTCGCACTTATGCTTCTGCGTTAACGGCGTATAAAGATCAAACCATTGAATTTTATCCAGTCCGTGGTGGGTCGCAAGGAACCGTTGAAGTGAATAGTGTGATCAAAAGTTCTGAAAGCGATCCTATTCGTGTGTCATACCGCTTAATTCGTAAAGGTGGCGCTTGGAAACTGTACGATATGTCTGTTGAGGGCGTTGATATGTTGGATAGTTTTCGTTCGCAATTTTCTGATATTTTATCGCAAGGCGATATGAATTCACTGTTGCAACGGTTGTCTGGTCATAATCGTCGGTAGAAGATCATTGCTTGATGAATAGAGTGCAAATCGATGCTGAAACAAGCTGATATTATTTTTCGGGATGAACACTATTTTATTTTAGGTGATTTGCACTTTTCAAATGTGATGTCGCTTTATGAAAAAAGCATCATTCAATTTGGTAAAATGACAACGCTCAACATAAATTTTTCTGAAGTTAAATCCTGCGATAGCGCGGGATTGGCTTTGATCATTGAATGGCTTAAGTTTGCAAAGTCTCATAAACGGTCCATTCAACTTCATCATCTTTCCCGCGATCTTATTTCGCTTGCAAAAGCAGCGGGGGTGAATGAGATTTTGTTAGAATGTGTTCTTAAGGGGCATGATCTGGCATCTGTTAATAATGATAACTTTTAAAGGAAAATGATGTCGCTGTTATCAATAACCTCTAGATTTCAATATGTTGTTTTTAACAATATCATTATGCTTTTTTACCTCGGGTCGTAATTCGCGAGTAAACCCATTTAAATTTCTTTCGTCTGATATAAAGACATTATAGTCAGAACCAAAATAAGGAGTGTATACGACAAAACCATCTTTATGTTTTTTAATGGTTGTTTTGCAATGGGGATCTGTTTTTTTTAGCTTTAAATCTGATCGAGTGACGACATCCTGTTTTTTCATAGGATGCATGATATGAGGGCTGTTATTAAAAGAATTAACGGGGTCGACATGTACTATTGGAGACGTTATGCCTGATGATTCAATCAACTTAATGGTATTAGATGTTAAAATATGATCTGCTTGATCCGGGATGATGAGAGGGTCATCGAATCCAATGATATCTTTTAATTTATTTTTCGCAATCTCATATAAATGTTCGAGACAAACATCGATAGCTTGAACAAATTCAGCCCCACCTTCTGTTTTGACAATGAAAACATTGTTGCCAGAAATAATATTTCCAGATTGAGAAGCGATATATTTACAACGATTTAATTCGCCATTCTTATAATATGTTCGATGATCTTGTTTTGAAAAAAGAGTTGATCGTGGATATTGAATATCGGAATTTGAATCGATTGATTTGCAAAATGCTTCGATTTTGGGTTCTTGACCGCATTGAATGTAAAGTGACATATTTAATATCGTGTTATCTTCCGATGTCACAGCCATTGAGCTTAGTAGTATATGTACATTTGGTTGTTGCTTCGCGGCAATTTTTTCAATCGATTTTCTAAATGATATGAAATGATCCATGCTGAGCGGTTTTTGAGTGTAAAGTGAAAATTCCGGTAATAAAATACGTGTAATTTTGTTTAAACAATCTTTTTTTGTTGTGTAAATGCCATTTTTATTCGAATCGCAATAATAATTTTTATGATAGGTATTTGCAAAATGAATGAGTGATTCAGCGTGCTTGAGCAATCGCTTGCGAGAGGAAAGTTTTTGATGCGGGTTAAAATGCGTTCGAGATTCTCCAAACGATCCTGATCGGGAGATGGCATGGACAGCGAGATCTCGAATGGTAATCGGTTGATTACTGATAGCCATTTTTTTTTCATGGTGATTTAATAATTTCTCCCTCATTTTTGCTTTTGACAAGTCAGAATGAGGGTTGCTTTTTGTAAACATAGCAATAAAAGCTCGTTAATTTATTAACTTTCTTCTTTGTTAATCACCAGAAAGATTGCACTTGGTCCACGCAGTACATTGAGCAGTAATGTTTTATCTGCTTTTGCAATGACAGATTTGAGATGCTCCATGTCAATTATTTTTTCTTGATTAGCAGACGTGATGACATCACCTGGACGTAAATCAGATTGCCAGGATTTACTATCTTCTTCGACAGCAACCACTAATACACCTTGTACGTTGCCATGAATGGGGCTGTAAAGTTTGAAATTTTTTAATGCAACGCCGTATAAGAAAGGATCCATTTTTTCAATAGCAACTTTGCGTTTTTTAGGATCTGATAATGTCACTGACAACGCCAATGGTTTTTTATTGCGGATGACATCAATGATGATTTTGGAATTGACACGTACAAAGCCAATGGTGTTAATCACGTCACTTGCATTTTTGATTTCAACACCATTCACGGATGTGATGATATCACCCACTTCCATTCCTGCTAATTGAGCAGGGGATTCCGGTTGAACGAAAGTCACGGCAGCCCCTTTGGCATCGTTCATATTAAAAGCGTTCGCTAATTCAGGTGTAATATCCTGTGCGCCAATCCCTAAGACGCCTCGTTTAACATTGCCATATTCAATTAATTGCAACATCACGCTTTTTGCCATGTTGGAAGGAATGGCAAAGCCAATACCAATGCTGCCTCGATCAGGGGCTAAAATGGCGGTATTAATACCAATTAAGTGTCCTTTCATATTGATTAACGCGCCCCCCGAATTGCCCGGATTGATCGGTGCGTCTGTTTGAATGAAATTTTCGTAATTTTCAATGCCTAAAGTCGTTCGACCTAATGCACTGACAATGCCTGATGTGACCGATTGATTTAAACCAAAAGGATTGCCAATGGCTGCGACAAAATCACCAACTTTTAATTCATTCGAATTTCCTAACGTCATTGCAGTGAGATTTTTTGCTTTGATTTGTAAGAGAGCAATGTCAGAAGGTCTGTCTAACCCAATAATTTTTGCGGTGAAATGGCGACCATCTGCTAGAGTAACAGCAATGGCTTGTGCATTCGCAACAACATGTGCATTCGTTAAAATATAAGCATTTTTAGCATCAACAATCACACCAGAACCTAATGAAGTGTAACTGGTGGGGAGAGGGGCATTGTCATTGTCATCACCGTTATTGTCACCGTTACTGCGAGCACGTTGTTTTTGCATTTCTCGATAAGTATTAAAATCGGTGATTTTAATTTGTGCTTTGATGTTTACGACAGAAGGCAAAATCGTTTGCAACATGGGTGCAAGGCTGGAATCCGTGGGGAGCGCGGCAGAGGCGATAGTGTTTGCGAGTATTGATAACAAGAACAAGCTATAATGGATAATAAATTTAACGATATTTTTTTTCATGCAACAATCTCCCGCAAGAAGTTGGGTATTTGTAATGATTTATTTTACCATCAATCTTTATCAATCCAAATAAAACTCGCCATTCTGCCCGTATTCGCCGGGTCTCTTCGATGCGAAAAAAATAAATCTGATTGTGTATAGGTGCAAAATTCACCGCCTGTTATTTGCGACACCCCTAATTGCTGTAATCGAATGCGTGCTAATTCATAAATATTGGCTAACCATTTTCCTTCTCGATAAGGCAAAAAAGCAGTGGCTGAAGCAGGGTGAGCTAAAGTGAATGCGTCATACACATCTTGTCCCACTTCAAATTTTTCTGGTCCAATGGCAGGGCCTAACCAAGCGAGTAATGCTTGAGTCGGTTGTTGTAATGCATGAACCGTGGCTTCTAAAATGCCAGCAGCTAACCCGCGCCATCCTGCATGAATCGCAGCGACGTGAGATCCTGTTTGATGGCAAAGAAAAATAGGTAAACAATCAGCGGATAAAACAGTGCAAATTTGTTGAGGCACTGATGTGTAGCTGGCATCCGCTATTTGCTCGTTATTTTTTTCATGAGCTTCAAGGGCAATGGTCGTGTGTTTTTGGATAAATAAATGAGGCTCTTCTGGTAATTGTAATTCAGGATAATGCTCGCGAATATCACGGGCCAATTTGTTTCCATGCCATCCTTGTCGTGTGGTGGTATAAGCTTTAACTCGTCTGGGTGCTGGCCAGTTGGGTTGAATGTATTTCACGATGGATATCCGGCATCGTGTTGTAATGCCGCAATTAATTGCAGCATATCTTCGGGTAAATCAGCTTCAAAACGCATCCATTCGTCGGTGAGGGGATGGGCAAATTCGAGCGCAAATGCATGTAACGCTTGTCGCTTAAATTGACGCAATACTTGAATTAATTCAGGAGACATTCCTTTGCTTAGTTGTAATCGACCGCCATAAGTAGGATCGCCCACCACGGGATGGCGGATATGCGCCATATGCACGCGAATTTGATGCGTGCGTCCTGTTTCTAAGCGAATAGCCAATCGTGAGTGCGCGCGATATTTTTCCATCATACGATAATGCGTGATGGCTTCTTTTCCTGTATCAATAACAGCCATACGTTTTCGATGAATGGGATGTCTTCCCATTGGCGCATCAATTTTCCCGCCACTGATGAACCGTCCTGTTACAATCGCTTGGTATTGTCTTACTAAGGTGTGCTTTTTTAATTGATTCGAAAGATGCTTTAATGCAGCGCTTGTTTTTGCGATGACTAATAAACCCGAGGTATTTTTATCTAAACGATGCAAAATGCCTGCACGAGGTAATGCTCGCAATATTTCTGCATGATGCAATAAGGCATTTAACAGCGTGTGTTGTGCATTACCTGCGCCAGGATGCACAACTAATCCATGAGGTTTATTGATAATCAGGATAGCTTCATCTTCATACACAATGGATAAAGGAATGGCTTGTGCTTCCCAGGTAGGTAAGCTTTTTTCTTCGATGGTTATTTCAATGTGTTCGCCACCCTTCACTTTCGTTTTTGCTTTGGTGGTGGCGCCATTCAATAATAAAGCATGCGTCTCAATCCAAGATTGAATTTGTGTTCGAGAATAATCGGGCAATAGCTTGGCTAAAGCTTGATCTAGCCGCTCAGGTGCCACATCTTCAGGAAGGGTGAGGCTGATATTTTTTTTAGAATCTGTTTTCATAATAGCTGTGAATGATGACAGAATTTGGTTTACAATGCACGGCAATGTTTATCTTGTCATAGGCTGAAATAATTTCGGCTCTCTAATGATGTTTACAAATTATTTACAAATAGGTATAGATCGCATGAAGAAGATTTTGTTATTGATGACACTGTTATCCGCTATTTTTTTAAGCGCTTGTGCAACCAGTACCGATCCTGCTGATGCTTATAAAGGCGAAAGTCCTCATCAAATTTATCAACGTGGAAAAGCAGCGTTGCGTGATAAAGGTTATAGTGAAGCGATTAAACGTTTCGAAGCATTGGATGTGCAATATCCGTATGGTGCTGAAACAGAGTCCGCGCAATTTTATTTGATTTATGCCTATTACATGAAAGAAGAATATGCTTTATCAGTGGCGGCTGCGGATCGTTTTATCCGTATTCATCCGACAAATCCGCACATTGATTATGCTTACTATATGCGTGGCTTGGCCGATTATTATCAAAATTTAGGAATATTAGAGCGTGTGTTCTCTATTGATTTGGCAACACGCGATTTAACGCAAATTCAAAAATCGTATGCCGATTTTAGTGAATTAGTCACGCGTTTCCCAGATAGTCGCTACACACCTGCGGCTCATCAATACATGATTTATTTGCGCAATGTATTAGCCAGTCATGAATTGGAAGTAGCGCAATATTACTACGATAAAAAAGCGTATGTTGCGGCGATTAATCGGGCCAGTGGTTTGGTGGCGCATTATCAAGAAGCACCGGCGGTGCAGGGCGGGTTAGAGTTGATGGCGAATGCTTATCATAAACTCGGATTGACGCAGCTTGAAACGGATACACGGAAGGTATTGAAGTATAATTACCCAGGCGTTTCTTCTTGAAGTCATTTTCTGCGAACTTCAGCTGAGGGTTGTCAGACTTAAGAATTTGTTATTTTCCTTTTTTATCAAAAGGTTACCGCTGTTTCTCGGGCAAAGCTGCCTGTTCGTTAATCGATCTATTTTCTGTTAATTAACACTTTTTTAACAATCTCGTTAAAAAATATTCTATAATTTCTATATTGAATATAAAGGTAACTACTCACTCGTCGTTGCGAGGAGCGTTTTTTGCGACAAAGCAATCCATAAGAATGCTAACTGGATTGCTTCAACCCGCAAAAAACGCGGGTTTCGCAATGACGCCGGGTGAGTAGTTACATATAAATATAAAATTAAATAAACGAGATTGGGTGTATGCATAGGCAACCTCCTGAGCTGATGGTGACAGAAGTAAGCAAAGAAGAAATTCCTTATCTCCATCCCCATATGAATCCTGCTGAATTTGATGAGTTTGTCAGAATGTTGGGGTGTTCTTCTGATTCTCGAGAGGATTTATTTTTATTAACTCAATCGAAAAATGTTCAGGAAAAGGCACTTCTTGAGTTACTTTGGATACTCGAATTAATAGAAAAAGATGAATTATTAAAGAAAAAGCTTTTTCAAGAAAATAATCAACCGAATTTAAGCTCGCTAAAGGATGGGCAATTAGCCATGTTGGCTCGATTATTTCAGTTGATTGAATTATCTGGTATTCACAAAACATCGTTGAATGATGGTGGGTTTTCGTCAGGAGGGTTTCAAGAGATTAGTAAGAGTGACTCGCATGCTATTCATAAGTTAATTGCTTCATACCAAAAAATGAATTTAGATAAAGAGCAGGAAAAAAAATTAGTTGATGCCCAGATAAAGAACACAGAATCAATCAGCGATCTCCCCCTATTTCCAATAACGCCACCCAATCATTTTACATGTGTGCCTACTTTTTCGAGATTTGAAATTTCAGATCAAAATGAAAAGCGTGAGTTTGTAAAGTATGGGCCCCCTATTAATTCGGGTGTTTGGGGTAGTGTTTATTTGGGATATGATTTACAAAAAAAGAACTGGGTTGCAATCAAGGCGCCGAAATATTCGGACGAAAATATGCAATCCGATACAAGTGCTGCTGTAAGACAGCAGGTAATTGATAGCTTTCGGAAAGAGGTCAAACAACTGAATGCTGCGAACAAGTTAATTATTAGTAATTTAGGAATTGATAATTTAAAAATACCGATTATCGCAATGGAGTTATTGAAGGGAAACACGTTAACCTATTTTTCTAAAGGGCAAGTTGCTTCCGATGAAAGAAAATCGAAGCAATCGATTTCATTTTTACAACGGTTAATTATTGCGAAAGGAATGATAAATGCAAGCATGAAATTATTTAACGGGGGTGATCAACGAAGATTGCATCGGGATATTAAAACTGAAAATTATATTGTGGATCCGAGTGATTTATCAGTTGAGTTTTGTGATTATGGTAGTGTGGCTGATATAGATCCGAGCTCGAATAAGCTGTTGGAGCTATCGTCCGAGGATGTGGGAACGAAGGTATTTCAGTCGCCAGAAATAAAATCAAAAACCAGAGATCAAAGTAAAGAATACAGTGAAGCAACGGAGGTGTATTCATTGGGAATGACATTAGCCATTTTTTTTGGATTAGCCAATGGACCCGAATTTAAAATTCAAATTTCTCCAGAGATACCGAATGACTTATTTGTTTTTATTGAAAGAATGCTAGATCATGACCCGAAAAAAAGACCCACCTTTTCTGATGCGAGCGATTTCTTTGATAGGCAGATTAATAAAGAAGCCAAAAAATCTGCGCTAAAAGCAATGGTTATTTCTATCGATGAATTTATTCGTTTTAATGAAGGTCAAAAAAGGAAATTGTTTGATGCTATTATTTCTAATCAAATAAATGCGGTTGTATTGCGAGGATCGGATGCCATAACGCATCAACATTATTATCAAGTGCGGTATGAGTTAATTCAAGCTGGTATTGCTAATATTGCTTCATTCGTCATGAAAGGAAATGATGAGCAAGCAATTTTGCGTGATGTTAAAAAACATTATGAGGAGAGGCTTGCTTCGGTTAATACTAGAGTGTTTGACTATCACCCAGATAATTTTTTAGATAAAATAAAATCAGCTAGTATTTTAGATAAAATAAAATCAGTCAATCAATACATGTCAAGTCGCGCATTAAAAACAGGCACCTCTTGGTTTCGATATTCGGCAACAGATTATTATTTAAGAAGAAATAGCTGGAAGGGGATTTTAGGAAGCTTCAATGAGTTTCATGAAGGAAAAATTAATTTAGACAAATTAAAAAAAATAATAAAAGATGAAGAAAATAAATTTCTTAAAAAAATAGGCAGTAGTGATTACGCGACTTGTTTGAGTCATCTTTTATCGTCACTTCCGGCCGATCATTTTAATTTAATCCCTGAATTGAAGAATTGTATCGACAGTTATTGCAACATGTATTCGAGTATGGATACCTTCACAAAGGCTAGTAGAAAAATGGCATTATTTGGCTCGACTGGTGCAGGACGGTTTCGCAGAGAGATGATGGGCAAGGAAATAGAATATCAATCCCATTATAATCAATTGAATGAGGATGATAAGCGCGATTTTTTGAGTCTTCAAGATAATCAGAAAGCGGAAGAGGCGAACATTAATCATTTTTTATTTTGAAAATGATTTTCAATAAGGAGATTAGGAAGTGAAAAATAGATAAACTAGATGTGGGCGAGGTATTTCTGTTATGAATAAAAAAGAATTTGAAATTCTTGATGTCTTGATTGAGATTGAGCTTTCTAAAGCTGAAAGAAAGATCACGAAGTTTACTATAAAAAATAAAAAAAACGATAATATTTCTAATGATTTTTTCATGCGTCTCTATAATGATACTAATTTTAAAAAACAATATGATTTACAAGAAGCTGCTTTAAAATCCATCGAGAAAGATGGTGAATTATCTTTTTCCAATGAAAAAGAATCGATGGAATGTTTTCTTTATTTTTATGAGAGATTGCCAGGATATATTTTAGAACATAAAAGTAATAGTGACGCATTGGGGAAACTTGTTGATATCCATAACTTTCTTGGCTGTTTTATCAAGGATAATATAAATATTCCCAAACAAAGATCAGAAAAATCAAATCTCGTGTCGCGATTTGAAAAAAGTAATGATCAAAAAGATGAAGTTTCTGGCTCTATTCATACTGTCAAAAAGGAAAAGCTGTCTTTGATTGCTCGGGAAAAAAAGAAAGGTAAACTCAATCAGTCCGATGATAACTTGTTTAACTCCATAGATAAAAGTTATTACATCAAGCAATCACCGGGTGAATTAAATCAAATTGAAGCATTGAGTAGTGAGTTATATCGTCTTTTATTAGGGAAAGATCGATCAGCAAAAGCACGACCTGTCTTTGATGGCAGATTGGGTATATTGGTTGGCACTGCATCAAAAGAAATCAGTGGCTTTCAATCGCTTGCTGATTACTATGAAAAATTAAAACCAAATTCTGAAGAAGAAAATAAAAATTTTATTAAAGGATTAATCAACGCCGGGCTTGGCAATGTTCTAGCTGCATATGAGTTGTTAGCAGAAAATGATGATCACTTCGGAAATACGGGATTGAATGGAGAAGGTAAGTTAACCCATATTGATTCAGATCAAACACTTTATCCTATGACTGCAATGTACCATGGGAATCGGGATAAAAATATTCAAGAAAATTTTGAGGTAAATCAAGATAGGATTGAAAGTTTGGTTGGGGTTAAGAGTCCTGCGGGTAATTGTTTTTCAAATGAAATTCGTACTAAAATGGGCGAGGACTTTTCAAATTGCGTTTTTGATAGTATCAAAAAAAATGAAAAATTTATCGAAGACAAATGGCGCACTTGCTTAAAATACCTTCTTATTGATGATAGTGTATATCTAAAACTTTGCACCCAATTTATTAGTGATGAGACGAAAAGGAAAAATATTTTTCAATACTTAATTGATCGTAGAAAAAAATATGAAGATACTTTGATGGGAATTGAGGGTTTTAGTAAATATATCAACAGTGTACATAGACCTAACCTGTTATATGAATTTACGGGAATTAATTATCTTGATACCGCTAAAATAGCTACTAAATTAGATCGCCTTCAAAATAAAGCGAAGTTAATTGGTAATCATCTATTGATAAATTTTAATCAATTATCAAAAGATTTAAATGATCATTTAAACCTTATCAATGAAGAAAACAAACAATATCACAAGCGTTTTTTTAATTTCATAGGTAACTTGGTTAATAGTTCTGTATATGATAATAAAGTAAACGCAATTAAAAAAACGCTCGAATACCTTGATGGTGGCGAAACTCCCCAATTCACTGACGCTGAATGGAAGGCTTTAAACAATGGCCGGCTTGGGAAAATAATTACTGAAAAAGCTGGGAGCATAAACTGCTTGCGTGAGAGGGGAGAGAAAACGGAGCATGATGATCCATAAAAGCTCATCCTTTAAATCCGTCTGTCACGGGATACCGCCAATCCTTTCCAAACGATTTGTGATTGATATGAGGCCCCATCGCGGCTTGGCGTCGTTTGTATTCATTTCGATAAATCATCGCAATCACTTTTGCGACGACATCTCGATTAAACCCTTGCTGTACGATTTCTTCGAGACATTGACCATGATTAAGGTAGCATTCAAGAATCCGATCTAACACGTCATAAGGGGGTAGGGAATCTTGATCTTTTTGGTTGAAGGCTAATTCAGCCGTAGGAGCGCGTTCGAGGGTGCGTTGTGGAATGACTGGATGAAGTTGATTGCGATAAGCAGCTAAACGATAAACCATCGTCTTGGGGATATCTTTCAAAACAGCAAATCCACCTGCCATATCACCATACAAAGTGCAATAACCCACAGCAAGTTCGCTGCGATTACCCGTTGTTAATACCAATTCTCCCCGTTTGTTGGATAAAGCCATCAAGATCACTGCACGACAACGCGCTTGAATGTTTTCTTCTGTGACGTCGGTTTTTTGATTTTCAAAATGTGGCGCAAGTGATGCGAGAAAACTTTCGTAAGCAGGCTCAATTGAGATCGTTTCTGATTTGATATTCAAATTATTAATTAATTCAGCCGCATCTTCTATGCTGATGGTCGATGTATAACGTGATGGCATTATCACGGCTCGTACGCGATCCCTCCCTAACGCATCAACTGCTATGGCTAAAGTTAATGCGGAGTCAATTCCACCGGATACCCCGACTAACACACCGGGAAAATGATTTTTTTCAATATAATCTTTGACGCTTAAAACCAATGCGCGATAAATTTTTTCTTCTGTTGATGGTGCTATCAATGGAAGCGATGAAATGGATGGTGTGGTTTTACTAAAATCAATATCGGTTGAGTGTAAACATTCTTTGAAAAAACCTGCACATTGTTTTAATTGACCTTCGCTATCAATAACCATCGAGCCACCATCGAAGACTAATTCATCTTGTCCGCCAATCGCATTCACATAAATAATCGGCAAATGATCATGTTGCGCACGTTTAGATAACACGGATAAACGTTGTTCATGTTTGTCGCTTTCAAAAGGCGAAGCGTTCGGTGCGAGAATGAGTTGAGCACCTTTCGCGGCTGCTTGGCGCACGGGTTCTAATTTCCATAAATCTTCACAAATAACAAAACCCGTTGGAATACCATGAATAGATAGGACACAAGTGGTATCGCCAGCTGTAAAATAACGAGCTTCATCAAACACACCGTAATTAGGTAAACGTTGTTTTGTATAATGTCCGATGAGTTTGCCATCATAAATCAATGAACATGCATTGAATAAATGATGTGATTCGCTGAGCGGATGACCAACGACACAATAAATGCCTTTGATTTCTGCGATGAATTTTTTCAGTGCTGATTGTGCATCGTGTAAAAAAGAGGGTCGTAATAATAAATCCTCAGGCGGATAACCCGTGAGACTGAGCTCAGGAAAAACAATGACATCGGCTGATTGTTCATCGCGTGCTTTGATGGCTGCTTGAAAATGTTTTTCCAAATTGCCTGATAAATCACCGACTGTGAAGTTGAGTTGGGCAAGGGTAATGCGTAATTTTTTTTTCATAGTGAATGCTCGTTGATTACAAAAAAATAGTCATTCGTTGCATCAAAAGGAATGGTTCGATCTAAAAATAAAGTTTGATTTTTTGCATGTGCTTCATCCACAAGAATCAGTGTGCGATATGAATGATTTTTTTCGTGGCATGCATCAACGATCGTTCCATGAACTTCTGCTTGTTGATTGCGCCACGCAAAAATATCTTGACCGGGTAAGGGTGGTGAAGAAGTAATGATATTTGCTAAATATAAATGGTTTTTTAATTTACCTTTATAATGCATGCGCGCAATGATTTCTTGGCCAGTATAGCAACCTTTTTCAAAGTCGATGGCTTGTAATTGATGAAGATTCAAGTCATGCGGCAAAAATACGCCGCTGGTTTCGGGGTAAATGGAAGGAATGCCTTCAGTAATATCGCGTAATTTCCATGCTTCATCAGATAAAAGCGATGAAGCATTTTTCAATAACGGCTCAATGAGTTCTCGACGACCAACACAGATGATGCGTGAAGAAGAGGGAAGTGTGATCACTGCGTAATCTTGCATATCATGCAAAGGACGATCACCTTCGTATCCCATGCACATCAAGGCATCGCTTGCATCCGTGATATCCACTTTATAAAATGGCGCGTATTTTTTTAATGCATTGATGGTGATATCAATCATTTTATTGGGTAATAAAAGAAGGTAATAATCGGCGTGTGAAAAAACATAAAATAAACTAATCACACGTCCTTGCGGATGACAGTGTGCTGCAAGTGAGGGATGATTCGTGGAAATTTTTTCCATATCACAAGTGAGTTGACCTTGTAATAATTTTTTTGCCCCAGCACCGCTGACTTGGATGAGTCCATAGTCAGAAAATTTATAAAATAGGGGTCTTTGTTGCACGCTAACCTCGTTACATCACGAATATGAATGGGAGACAAAATGACCGAGAAAAGAGCATTGCTGATGATAGATTTACAGAATGATTTTTGCAAGGGTGGCAGCTTAGCCATCCCGGATGGTGATGCAGTCATTCCTTTAGCGAACGAGTTGCAAGCGTATTTCGATGTGGTCGTCGCGACTCAAGATTGGCATCCTCACGATCACATGAGTTTTGTCAGTTATCATCCCTCAGCAAAAGTTGGTGATGAAATTATCGTTCGACAAACCCCTCAAACACTGTGGCCTGACCATTGTGTGCAGCAAACAAAAGGGGCTGAATTTCACCCTGATTTACACACGCAGCGAATCGATCGTATTTTTTACAAAGGAATCGATCAAAGTATCGATAGTTATAGCGCATTTTTTGACAATGCACATTTGCGTTCAACCGGATTGGGCGATTATTTATTAAACTTAAAAATCAAAAATATTTATATCATGGGACTCGCTACCGATTATTGCGTTAAATTTTCAGCATTAGATGCGGTGCAGTTAGGCTTTCATGTTTATTTGATCGAAGATGCTTGCCGTGGTGTGGAATTAAAATCAGGAGAGATAGCAAATGCTATCAATGAAATGCGTCATGCGGGTGTTGAGATGACATCGGTGAAGCAAGTGAGGTTGTGAGCGGGCTTTGAACTTATCCTGAAACAGTTCGAAGCCAATCGAGGATTTCTGTGGGATGACGAATATAGCCATCTGCTTGCCAGGAAAAGGGATCATCAGATCCGGTGTAACCATATAAAGCCACTAACGATCGTGTTCCCGCTGCTTTGCTCGCAGCCACATCGGTTGCTGCATCACCGACATACAGGCAATTTTCCGGCTTTTTTTGTAATAATTCGCAAGCATACAGAATAGGAGCGGGGTGGGGTTTGCTTTGGGGTAAAGTGTCACCACAAATAACGCAAGCGGGACGTTGTTCGAATTGAAGTGTTTGCAATAATGCTTTCGTGTGCTTCGTTAATTTATTTGTCACGATTCCCCAAGGAATCTTTTTCTGATCCAAATACAATAAAACATTTTCCATTTCAGGATAAAATACCGTTCCATGCGCAATATTTTTTTCATAATCAGCGAGAAATTCATTTCTCAATTCGGCGAAATCTTTATTATTTTCGTCAATGTTTAAAGCATGTTTAACCATGGCTTTTGAACCACTGCTTGTCAGTGCATGCATCACATGTAAGGGCAAGGGTGATAAATTAAATTTTTGTCGCAAACGATTTAATGCTTGTAAAAGGTCAGGGGCTGTATCTAATAAGGTACCATCTAAATCAAATAAAACGGCATGAATAGGGAGTGTCATCGTTTATTTCTTCGCATAAAAAAGATAATTGACGGAAGCATCATCGGTTAATTGAAATTCCTCAGTGAAAGGATGGTAACTGATGCCTTTTATTTCTTGAGGAGATAAAAAAGATTTTCTTGCCCACTGGCTCAATTCAGAAGGGCGTATAAATTTCGCATAATCATGGGTATTTTTAGGCAATAATTTTAACAAATATTCCGCGCCTAAAATGGCATACAGATAAGCTTTGGGTCGACGATGGATGGTTGAAAAAAACACATGGCCACCGGGTTTAACTAATGCTGCGCAGGCCTGCACGATAGAAAAAGGATCAGGAACATGTTCTAGCATTTCAAGACAAGTAACGATATCGTAAGTGTTTGGCCGTTCTGCGGCGATTGTTTCGGCAGATGCGCATAGATATTCAACCGATTGTTTGCTTTCTAAGAGATGCAATTTAGCGACATCAATGCCCGCTTTATTTAAATCAATGCCTGTCACATCTGCGCCTAAGGCAGCCATGCTTTCAGTGAGGATGCCGCCACCGCAACCAATGTCGATGATTTTTTGATTGGCTAAAGGGATTTTTTCATTGATATATCTTAATCTTAGCGGATTAATTTGGTGTAATGTCTTAAGCTCACCTTGGGTGTCCCACCAGTGTGCAGATAAAGCAGCAAATTTGGCTAATTCTTGTTGATCATAATTTTGATTCATCATCGAGGCCCAGTGTTTTTTTACAGCGCACGGTGTTACGATGTAAGCGAGCTAATTTTTCACAGGTTGATGTTTTCGTCAATCATTATCATCACTCCATCGCATAAAATTTAGGAGTACGGACATGAGGAAAAGATATTTTATAGTAGGAATGATCATGACATGTGCGGCATTAAGTGGTTATGCTCAGGGCGAACCTTCTTCATCGGAAGGCCAAGGATTTTCGATTATTGATGCGGGTGGTAATTTGAAAATTGCGCCAACAGGTGAAAAAAGTTCACAGTCATCTACGGTTACAAAAGAACGATCGGAAGAAGCACCCAAAAGCTCACCACCCTCTGACTCAACGCAGGTTAAACCAAGCATGCCTGCTGAAGCACCTTCATCGTCATCTCAAGAAGCAACACCAGAATCAACACCAGAATCAACACCTAACCCTTCATCTGAAAAGTCGTCTCAAGAACCGCCATTGCGACCTGAATCAGGATAAAGTGTCATTCTTTTTCTTAAAAAAAACAGACCCAACTTTTGAGGGAATTTTATGTCTGAATCATTATTATTAGACAAGTCAATGAATGAACCCGAACCCATTTATTTAAGAGATTATCAGGTCCCTAATTATTTTATCGATGAAATTGATTTACGTTTTGAACTCAATGAAGATTTTACGTTAGTGAAATCGCATATGCGTATTCGACATAATCGATTAAGTATTAAAAAAAATGAAAATCTTATTTTACATGGCGAAGAATTATTACTGGAATCCGTGAGTTTAAATGGAAAATTATTATCATCTTCGCAATATGATATGACGCATCACTCGCTCGTTATTCATGATGTGCCAGATAATTTTGACCTCGAAATCATCACGAAAATTTTCCCGCAAAAAAATACGGCATTAAGCGGACTTTATCGTTCTGCCACTACTTATTGTACACAATGTGAAGCAGAGGGATTTCGTCGTATTACTTATTTTTTAGATAGACCGGATGTGTTGTCGCGATATACCACGACGATTGTTGCGGATAAAGAGCGTTATCCGTATTTATTATCGAATGGCAATCAACTGGATTCAGGAAAATTACCTAACGGATTGCATTGGGTAAAGTGGGAAGATCCGTTTAAAAAACCGAGTTATTTATTCGCATTAGTCGCAGGTGATTTTGATGTACTAGAAGATACATTCACAACACAGTCAGGACGCGAAGTCATTTTGCGTATTTTTGTCGAAAAAGGATATGGTGATCAAGCGCATCACGCTATGTTTTCTTTGAAAGAAGCCATGCGTTGGGATGAGGTGACATATGGACGAGAATATGATTTAGATATTTATATGATCGTCGCGATCGGTGATTTTAACATGGGGGCGATGGAAAATAAGGGCCTTAATATTTTTAATACAAAATATGTGTTAGCTAAACCAGAAACAGCAACGGACGATGATTACATTCATATTTTATCTGTGATTGGGCATGAATATTTTCATAATTGGAGTGGCAATCGGGTCACTTGTCGCGATTGGTTTCAACTCAGTTTGAAGGAAGGATTGACGATTTTTCGTGATCAAACATTCACAGAAGATAAATTATCTCACGCGGTGATGCGTATACGAGACGTGAATTATTTGCGGGAAGTTCAATTTCCTGAAGATGCGAGTCCTTTGTCGCATCCTGTTCGTCCCCATTCTTATATTGAAATTAATAATTTTTATACAGCCACTGTTTACAATAAAGGCGCTGAAGTTTTGCGAATGCTGCAAACTATTTTAGGAAAAACATTGTTTCGTAAAGGGATGGATTTATATTTCGCACGACATGATGGACAAGCCGCCACAATCGAAGATTTTATTAAAACAATGGAGGATGTTTCAGGGATAGACTTGCAGCAATTTCGTCTTTGGTACAGTCAAGCGGGCACGCCACTCGTATTAGCAGAAGATCATTATGATGCAGAAAAGAAAATATATACGCTGACATTGACACAAACAAATGATCAGGCACATCAAATCAATGAGCCTTTGTATATTCCTATTCGAATGGGTTTGTTGGATCAAGAAGGTCGAGCGTTATTATTATGTCTGCCGGGTGAAACAAACGAAACAGAAAAAGTGTTACGATTAACGCAGGCAACGCAGACGTTTCAATTTGAGCAAGTACCTCATCGTCCTCTTCCTTCTTTGCTGCGTCACTTTTCTGCGCCTATTAAACTAGACTATGCTTATTCAGATGCAGATTTACAATTTTTATTTAAGCATGATCAAGATGCTTTTAATCGATATGAAGCAGGGCAAAAAGTGGCAATGCGCGAATTGCTTGATTTGGTAGCGATTTATCAAAATAAAGAAGCATTGCAATTATCGCCTATTTTATCTGATATGTATGATTATGTGTTGCGTCAAACAAACGAAGATAAACTTTTCTTAGCTGAAGTATTAACCTTACCATCTGAAAGAGTGATGGGTGAGCAAATGGATGTAATTGATGTCGATGGTATTCATCATGCTCGAGAATTTGCGTTAAAAGAAATTGTAAAACGATTGCAAATTGTTTTATTAGATGTTTATCACGCCAATCATCACACAGCGGCAACGCAATTTAATATTGATGAAATAGGTAAACGGCAATTAAAAAACCGTGCATTAATTTATTTAATGTTATTACCTGACTATATCGAATTGGGAATGAAACAATTTGAAAATAGCGTGAAATCCAATATGACAGATGCTCAAGCGGCATTGAGTCGATTAGTGGATTGTCCGTCATTACGAGATCAAGCACTTGATCAATTTTATACAACGTGGAAGCATGACGCCTTGGTGGTTGATAAGTGGTTGGCCATACAAGCTTCAACGGATTTGCCTGATGCATTATCTCGAGTTAAGCAATTAGTGCATCATGAAGCGTTTGATATTAAAAATCCTAATAAAGTATATGCCTTGATTGCTACCTTTACTCATCGTAATATGGCGCATTTTCACGCGCGAAATGGGGAAGGTTATGCCTTTTTGGGAGACATGGTGAAGCAGTTAGATGTGCTGAATCCGCAAATTGCTGCTCGCATGGTGAAACCGCTGACGACGTGGAAACGGTATGACGAAAAGCGACAAACGTTAATGCAAGCACAATTAGAAATGTTATTGAAGCAAAAAATATCGAATGATTTATATGAATTGGTTACAAAAAGTTTGAAATAAATTAAACCAGGTACTTATTATGCTAACAAACACTGATAATATTCGCCTCGAATCCGATAGTATGGGGTCAATCGAGGTGCCTGCCCATGTGTATTGGGGCGCACAAACTGAACGATCATTGCATCATTTTGCAATTGGCCATGATGTCATGCCAAAAGAATTGATTTGGGCATTTGGTATTTTAAAAAAATCAGCAGCGATAACCAATCAAGAATTAGGGTTGATGAAAAAAGAAATTGCTGATCTGATCATTCAAGCAGCCGATGAAGTGATTGCGGGAAAATGGGATAACCAATTTCCATTGCGTGTTTGGCAAACAGGGAGTGGCACGCAAACAAATATGAACGTGAATGAAGTAATCAGTAATCGTGCGATTGAATTGGCGGGTGGAAAAATGGGAAGTAAACAACCTGTTCATCCCAATGATCATGTTAATCAATCTCAATCATCGAATGATACTTTTCCAACAGCGATGCATGTTGCTGCAGTTCAAGTGCTTATCCATGATTTATTGCCAGCAATTCAAGCCTTACGAGAGGGATTAGCTGCTAAACAAAAAGCATTTGCTGCCATTATTAAAGTCGGCCGTACTCATTTACAAGATGCTGTGCCGTTAACATTGGGACAAGAATTTTCAGCCTATGTTGCGCAATTAGATGCTGTGACAGAAGATATTAAAAAAACATTGCCTCGTCTATATAACTTAGCGATTGGCGGGACAGCTGTGGGTACAGGGCTGAATACGCATCCACAATTTGCAGAAAAAACGGCGGCGAATATTGCGAAATTAACGCATCTGCCTTTTGTTTCGGCACCGAATAAATTTGCAGCATTGGCTGCACACGATGAATTTGTTTTTGCGCACGGTGCTTTGAAAACATTGGCTTGTGCGCTGATGAAAATTGCCAACGATATACGTTGGTTAGGGTCGGGTCCGCGCTGTGGTTTGGGTGAGTTGACATTGCCGGCTAATGAACCAGGCTCTTCCATTATGCCAGGTAAAGTGAATCCTACGCAATGTGAAGCCATGACCATGGTCTGTGTGCAAGTTATGGGTCATGATGCGGCCATCGGATTTGCTGCATCGCAAGGTAATTTCGAATTAAATGTATTTAAGCCCGTCATTATTTTTGATTTTATGCATTCAGTACGGTTACTAACAGATTCAATGCATTTATTTAATGAATATTGTGTGAAAGATCTTGTTGCGAATGAAAAAGCCATTGCGAAATTCGTGGAAAATTCATTAATGTTGGTAACAGCGCTTGCGCCTAAAATTGGTTACGATAAAGCAGCAAAAATCGCGCATCAAGCGTGGCATGATGGCACTTCATTATTGGATGCAACGTTAGCATTAGGTTATTTATCGGAAAGTGAATTCAAGCAATTAGTTCGCCCAGAAAATATGTTGGGACCGACGATAAATAAGTAGTCGTCCCTGAAAAACCTCTATTGTAACGATTCAGCGCGGACTCGTCATTGCGAGCGAGAGCGAAGCAACCCAGCTTTTAATAGTTTTTTAAAAGTACATTGCTTGGATCACGATAATAACAAGCTACTAAAATGCGAAATAAGAGCTGAAAATTAACTTTGCACAGGACAAAAATTTATCTCATCCCCGTCTTTCCATTCTGGATTCGTTAATTCAACGTAACTACTCACTCGTCGTTGCGAGGAGCGTTTTTTGCGACGAAGCATAAGAATGCTAACTGCTTCGTCGCCTGCTTCGCAGGCTCCTCGCAAAGACGGGGATGAGATAAATTTT
>CAYTKY010000033.1:0-21279 GCA_964438435.1 uncultured Coxiellaceae bacterium
TACTTCTGGGATAGAGAGGTTGTTACATGCAAAATAATCCGTTTGATTTTTTAACGCCACGTGAAATTGCTGTCGAAACTATTTCGCCATTTCATGCGAAGATCACCTTGGAACCATTAGAACGTGGTTTTGGTCACACGCTAGGAAATACGTTGCGACGCATTTTATTATCTTCCATGCCTGGCGCAGCTATTGTTGAAGTAAAAATTGACAGCGTGCTACATGAATATAGTGTTATACCGGGTGTACAAGAAGATGTTGTCGAAATATTGTTAAATTTAAAAGGTGTTTCAATCAAATTGCGGGGACGGCATGAGGTAACACTTAAGCTTAATAAAAAAGGCTCTGGTCCTGTGCTTGCTAGCGATATTGAGCTTGAACATGATGTTGAAATTGTGAATCCCAATCATGTTATTGCCCATCTCAATGAAAATGGTTCATTGAATATGACGTTGAAAGTGGCGTTAGGTCGTGGTTATCAACCTGCTATCATTCATACACGAAAGTCAGATGTTAAGACGACTATTGGTGCTTTGCATTTAGATGCGAGTTTTAGCCCGATTCGTCGTGTCACTTATTCTGTCGAAAATGCACGTGTGGAGCAACGAACAGACTTAGATAAATTGATTATTGATTTAGAAACAAACGGAACATTAGATCCAGAAGAAGCTATTCGTCGTTCTGCAACGATACTTCAGCAACAATTAGCAACCTTTGTGGACTTACAGTCAGCACCATTGGTTCAAGAGAAATTGTTGTCCGAAGACTCCGTCAACCCGATTTATCATCGTCCAGTGGATGATTTAGAGTTGACAGTGAGATCGGCTAATTGCTTAAAAGCAGAAAATATTTTCTTTATTGGCGATTTGGTACAACGGACAGAGGCAGATCTTTTGAAAACGCCAAATTTAGGGAAAAAGTCTTTAACAGAGATTAAGAATGTACTGGCAGCACATGGTTTAGCTCTAGGCACAAAGATTGATGGCTGGCGTGCGCCGACATCACATGATGAAATAAAATAATTTGTAATTTAAAAGGGTTTTAGTTATGCGTCATCGAAATAGTGGTCGAAATCTGAGTCGTACAAGTAGTCATCGTAAAGCGATGTTTCAAAATATGATGGTTTCTTTGCTTCGTCATGAATTGATAAAAACAACAGTAGCGAAAGCAAAAGAATTGAGACGATTTGCTGAACCAATTATTACGCTTGCAAAAGAAGATACTTTGCATAAGCGTAGGCTTGCTTACACAAGGTTGCGCGATCGTGAAATTGTACAAAAATTGTTTTCTGATATCGGACCTTTTTATAAAGCAAGGCAAGGTGGATATTTGCGTATTCTAAAATGCAATTTTCGCAAAGGTGATAATGCACCCATGGCGATAGTTGAATTAGTCGACCGTAAAGATGAAGGCGTTGCCGCTTAATTTTGATGGTTTGAAATGTTAATTGGAAGACCAAGTTATTTAATTGACTTGGTTTTTTTATATAAGTGAGTTATAGCGCGTAATTTTTTTCTTATAAAGAGAAAGTACACCAAATACTAAAGCGAGTTTTTCCTGCGAAATTTCTATCTTTAAATTCGATAATAAATTAATCATCCTCTCTCTTCATATATTAGGTTGCAAATGCTAATAAGGTATTTTTAATTTTCTGATATATCCCCAAACCACCAAACTTTTAAAATGATAATAATCAATTGGTTATCTGTTTTTCCAATGAGTTTTATAAAGTCGCTGCCTTCTGCGTGGTGCAAAAAAGAACATTTCAAGTGATAATGATATAATTTTATAAAGAGGTAACGTATTTAAAATGGGGTAATGATGAGCTTCCGAAGCGAGAAGGGTTTAATCAAAGATCTTGTTGAAAATGATCAATACGTTTTGTTTGTTCTTAATGACGACAAGCAAATTATCTATGATTTGAAATTGAATAAATTCATTCTATTAGAAAAAGCACCGCCCATCGAAAATTTAGTAATCAGTGGTGGTGGAGCAAAAGGTGTTGTATTGCCGGGTGTTATCAAGGCATTCGAAAATTTTTCAAATGATCAAGCCATATCTTTTAAAGACCAACTAAAAAACATTGCTGGTTCTTCAATTGGAGCTATTACAGGGTTACTAGTTGCTACGGGAGTGTCTGCTGATGAAATCGAAAAGATAGCGAAAGAAAATGATTTTAAAGCGTTATTAGGTGGTGGCGTGATGCCAATAGGCAAAGATGGTGTGCCACTACTTAACCTACTCAGAGAAAAAATAAAAGAAAGTATAACTGGCTATTTCTCATCAAAACAGCTCGATGATCAAATAATAAAACAATTCAAAGAGAATAATTTACTGACATTTTCAATGCTAAATGTGTTGCATACAAAATATCCTGAAAAATTTAAAAATCTTGTTGTGACAGCAACAAGAGTGCCGGATGGTCAGACATGTTATTTTAACCATACCAACACACCAAATTTGGATGTGTGTCTTGCAGTAATGGCCTCCGCCGCTCTGCCTATTGTTTTGAAGCCAGTTATCTTAGAGGCAAGTGTTTTAGGAGAATATGCGAAAAATAAAGATAATATAGGTAAGGAAATAACATTTATTGATGGCGGCTTTTTTGAGAATATACCTGCGGATATTTTTTCATTAGAGGAACAAACTAATTTGCAAACGTTAGTTTTAGTGTTTGATGAGTCTAGCCTAATGAACCAACAGTCGCCCTTTTTCGAAGAAAGAATAAAAGAGAACGCATTATATGATCCAAGTCTATCAGATGAAATACTTCGAGATGGAATAGCAAAAAAAGCAACTCAATTGAAAACTGAAAAACGCAATACTACTCATAAGAAAGAGATGAAATACTTCGAGATGGAATAGCAAAAAAAGCAACTCAATTGAAAACTGAAAAACGCAATACTACTCATAAGAAAGAAGGGCTCGATATAATAAGAGTGAAATATACTCAGCGAAATATTCCTATTAAAGTAGATATAAGGTCGACCGATTTTGATAAAGCAAAACTAGATGCTGATAAATATATTGCCGTTGGTTATCAAGAAGCATTTTCTTATCTCGAAAATCATAAAAATGAAGCTATTTATAAAGAGATAAATGATCTATCTTTTCTTGGGCCGCGTTTAGCTTCTTTGATCAAGGAGTTTGTTGAATTAAAAAAAGAACAAAGGGCTAATAAAAATAACGATTCATCTTCTCTCGAAAAAAATATTGGTTCGAGATTGATGAGTATTCATAACCAGGTATTAGAGGGAATAAAATCTAATAATAGTGTAAAAGAAAAGTTTGAGAAAATGATCGATCAAAAAGATCGATTAAAGCGTAATTTTTATATTATTCTTGAGAGCGATATTCAGGATAATCTGAACAATCAATTAAATGATAGTGAGAAGATAATCAATCTTATTAATATAATAGAAAAGACAATCAATCGAATAAAGCGATACGATCAAAAAAATGAAATGGCTAACGTATTAAGCAGTATTTTGAGTGAAATAAAAACAAATAATCCAGGTTTTTTTCAAAATTTAAATAAGGTGAATGAACGTCAAGAAAATGAAGAGAGCACTTATATTTCTTTAGTAAAAGAGATCGTTAATGATGAATTTTGGCAGGGCAAGGCTGCTAGCAGAACGGGATTTAATCAAACGAAGATTCCGGCAGGAATTACTAACATAAAAAATCTATTAAATAATAATCAATACAATGTAGAGGAATTACATTGCAAAATTAAACAAATAGCCAAAGATAAATTGAATGAAGTTCGTTCTGGGTTCTACAACACAAGGGTGATCTTACAAAAAGATGAAAATACGATCGAATTTTATAAAGCTATTTGTGATGATCAGCTTGGTAATTTAGAACTTCTTCGTGAATTTAAGGGAAAGATTCATCCGGTCAATTCACCATCTCAGAGTCTTGATGGGAAATTAAAAAAATAAAAATGATATTGAGTAATCGGTGAATGATGCGTTGTTAAAAAATAATGAGTGAGTAGAGCATCCTGGGATACCGTTTAGTTTAGTGAATGCAACCATTCAAAACCACCCTACGAGTTTTTCTTACTCGTAAGATGGTTTGTGGTATGAATGATTATATTAGTGATGTTTTTTCAGCGTATTGGGTGCAATTTCAGATACTTCCATGGCGAGCTTAGTGAAGTAATCATAAGTCATGTAGTAAGTACCATCGTGGTTAACAGTATCTGTACCCCATGAGTTGCGCAAAGTTAAAACACCTTTATGACCTTCTACTTCAGCTTCATCATCGTAACCCGTGATGATCATTTCATGGCCTGCTTCGATCTTGCCTGCGGCTGCATCTTCAGCAATTTCAGGTGTTAATATCCATGTATCATTTCGAGTTTTGTATGTTCCCATCGCGCCATTGTCACCATACTTAACATCAAGCAATACGCCAAAAATCAAGCGGTGGTTGGTTGCGATAGCTTCTTTTACTTTCTGGAGCACTTCTTCAGTTTTTGCACGCGAAGTGAATGCATCGCTATCTTTTAAGATAACATTATAAGAGATAGGTGGAATGATTGTTTCGCTATGACTTGTGTAATCAGCAGCAGTCATGGCATTACCATGATCTTCTTCGGCATCCAAAGGATAGCTGAACACATTGGAGCAACCGTTGGTTTTTTGATATTCCATGGTAATCAAACCATACTTTTCAATTTGTGGTAATAATATCGTGCCCCATGTTCCATCCCAACCGCTTGGATATTGGTGGGTATCTTTTCCATCGGAATCTTTTCCAACCACAGGACTTTCGTTTTCTAATGTTGTTCCCAACTCTAAGCTGCACAATTCACTAAAGGTGTCCTCTCCTTTTTTCTGATGCATTTCACTGGTTGCTGCATCAATTGCAGCAATGGTTGCAAATGTGACGCAGGTGCCATGCCGGCCTTGATCTAATACTGGCGTATCGTTCATCCCAAGATGGAGGCTTGTTGGTAAAGCTTGACGACGTGCAGCAAGACGTGGCATCGCAGTCGGTTTTTTGATTGATTCAGCCAGAAATTTTTTTGCGTCTTCTGATAACACGATACGTTCAAACAAAATCTTTTTGAAGGAGGGGGCTGCAGTCAATCCTGTTTGGTGTATGCGTACTTCGCCAGGAATGGTGCCATTGATGGTAACAGTGGCAGCAAAAGCGCTTGCGCTGATACCAGCTGCGGCAATCAAACTTAAACCGACAAGAGTTGTGTTGATTTTTTTCATGTTGCTTCCTCATGATTTTGGAATAGTTGGTAACACTTAAGGTATTTTTAATTTTTTGTCAAGCGCTGTTATTCTAAGTGTCACAAAAAAATGCATGAAAAGAAAATGAACTGCTGCGAGATTTTTTAGAAAAAATGCATAAGATTTTCTTAATGTTTTTTTGTTATCGTAAACCCAGTGGCTCGCCGAGGATTTGATAATGCTGGCTCGAATTATAGAAAGTGTGTATGGCACAAGCAAAGTACCAGAAAAAAACGACTTATCAGAAAAAAATGATAATGGAGATGTGTTAACACAATTAAGCCAAGTAAGTAAAGAAGACGTGGATATATTTGAGTTTCATGTATTAGGAGAAGAAATATCTGAAGAGAGTCAACCTTCGGTAGATAATCAAACGAAAGAAAAAGTAGAAAAGTTACCCAAACCTCTTTCTGTTCCAAATTTATTTGAACAGTATGATAGTGGTATTCAGAGTTTAACAAATTCAATGTCAGGATCACTGAGAGATTCGCAGACTTCAAAAGGTAGTGTAATAGAAACCGGGAGTAACTCATTAAGTCAGAGTCAGGATCAAAATTTGCCAAGCAAGGAGCAGGAGATTTATAAATGGAGTGAAGAGCTGTTTGATTCTATCAAAAAAAAACCCACTAGAGTAAATTCAAAGCAAAAACCAACAAAAATTCTTTCCGCCCCAACATTGCACGAAGAATACGCTGGTTTGCAGAGCCAGTCTGGTCCAATGACGCAATCATTTAACGAATCACAAAAACAAGATGATAAAGATGGTATCGAAAGCGAAAAAGATTTACTGCGCGATCAGCAGGCAATAAATGGGGAACCAGTTTTTTATAGGTGGAATGAGCCGTATGAAGCTGAACCGTCTGAAACTGAGCAAAGTGACAGGTCGGATATGATGATGACATTTTTAAAAATGGATCCTGCCCTGCCGCCAATGCATCGAATACACTCTTGTTTTAAGCCTGTTGAAACTGGGAAATTGAAAAAAAGTTTTAATGAAGTTTATCAAATTGAAAAAATAAGAGGACGTTATCTTTATATAAAATCAGATCTTCCTGAAAAATTAAATATGTATTCTGGTAGTTATATTTTAGTTGATGAGATGCTGTATTATATTACAGGTCAACATTCTTATGAAAAGGTATCGGTTAATTTAAATGAATTTTATAAAAAAATTGCTAGCTTTAATATTAAAATCGGCGCTAATAAAATTTTTTTAAAAAACGAACAATTAGACGAGTTAATGAAGTTAACTGGGAATCAAGCTAATCTAAAAAAATCTTTAAAAAACAAAAATTGTTTTTTTAAACAGAGTAAACGGCAGCATGATTTTGATCAGTTTATGTGTGTTGGCGAAGCGTATATTTGGGGGGTTTACAATTTTGTTGCGCCGGAATATGTTTCTTCATCTACAAAAGCACATTTTGATCCTATACAAAATAAATACGTTGGGTGTAGTTCCGAAGCTATTTCTGGATTTCAATCCACTAGAGAGTTTCCACTAAAAAAAGAGGATTTGGATTATCGATACTTGAATCATTTTTCTATCGAAGAAATGGAAAAATTAGATAAATCATTAGGTGATAGTATCGATGAAAAAAATAATAAACAAATTGTTTATACTAAAGAAGAAGGAGCGGCATCTTTTTCTATTGTCGCTCAAGATGTGAAAAATTATCGTATCGCAAAAGGGTTGGCTGTTGGGTTGGTTTTAAGATATGTCGGTGCGAGTGATGATACTCACGCGCGTAATTTTTCGATTAAAGGATTTCAAATTGATTTTGACATGGATTTTTGGAAGTTCTTATTTAAATATAAGCCGGGTACTGTGTATGATGTTGCATTTAGAAACCCTCTAAATCGTTTCGAATTTACAGCAAAAGATATGCGAGACTTTCCGGTATTGCAAGATGCTACTCCTTTTTATTGGGTCACTATTTTTCAACAAACACTCGAATGGTTGGCGTCAGTCGGTGTGGATGTCCCCGATAATCGTTTTACTCAAGAGGAAGTTGCTCTTTATAAACAACTCAAAGATCATCCTATTTTTATTTACCATAAGTATTCAACTTTTTTAAAATTTTCTTTGATGACAGAAGATATTTGTTTGCAAATTGCTAAATTGCATATCCCGGGAGATTTTGTTGATGAAGGTAGACCATTGATCAATCTCTTTGCTAAGCACGTTTGGGAAAGAGTGACTAAAATGAAAGAGGTTTTATTTTCTATGCCTGAATTTCAGGAATTTATTCAAATAAATGGAAAAGCTGTTTTTGAAAAAATTGTTAATCAAATGGAAGAGTACAATAAAAAAATGCAGAAAAAAGCGGAAAAAAATCCACTGTATGCTGAATGTCAAATTAAGATCAAGGAAGTAAGCGATATTTATTGTAGCATTAGCCTGGAGTCAGTGCAGACTAATAGGAAAGGTTTGACGTATCCTTAAATTAAATCAGAGAAAATAAATGAATGACTTCAACATGGGGAAAAATCTCTCGCACTTTCTCTATGTTTTTCTCAAGGAATAATAATTTCAAGTTAGGGCCAGCATCTTGCGTGAAATAAATTTCAAAACCTTCCTGACGTAATTGCCAAATTTGCTGCATTGCTGCAATGGTTTCAGGTAAAAAATAACAAACCGGCGGCCAGCTGCTTAACATGGTAGCGTGCATCGTTAACGCATTGGATTCTGCTACGCCGCCTAATAATGAAAAATTTTTAATTTCGATGGCTTGTCTCAATGTCACCATATCACGTGCTACTTTGCGTGGCCAATTGCCATATAAAATGCTTGTATCGACAGAACGTTGCATCGCATCACGTGACGAAATGGATTTTTGATTTTCAGAGAGACTCAATAATCCTATGCATAATTCGGGCCATTCTTGTGTAAGGGGTTCTGCATAACTGTCCATCCCATTCGTTTCAGTGCCTGCATGCCATTCGACAAAGCCATTCCAGAAGGAACGACAAGCACTGCCACTTCCTAAACGTGCTAAAACCGATAGATGACGGTTAGGAAGTTGCCAGACAAATAAATCATTCATTGCTGAAATAAGAGAAGCAAATCCGCAAGCAGATGAAGCAAAACCAGCGGCGACAGGAATACTCATGGTGATATCTATTTGCAAATGCCAATTTTTTTCTGGACGAAATAAATCTAAATATTGAATGAGGCGTGTGACAAATTGACTGTTAGGATCTAATTCTTTGCCATTTAATACAACTAAATCAATTGATTGATTACGTATACTGAGTTGTGTCATGGCGCCTTTATCTGGTAAGGCAACAGATAGGCTCGGTGTCATTGGTAAATTTAATTCGCTATCACGTTTACCCCAGTACTTGCATAAGGCAATATTCGTTGGACAAAAGGCTAATCCTTTTTCTTGCTGTGGTTCCCAGTAACGCGACATGATTTTAGGTGTTGCTTGTATGACATCGCTTTGATTTTTTATTTTAATGCATTGTGCTTGTGAAAATAATGGATCATTATTTGGCGACAGTGATTCAAAAACTAGTTGCACAACATCAGACTTTTTCACAACGTACTCCTTCTAGCGTCATGGTGAGTGGAATACGTTGTACACCCGCCTGTTGGGTGGAATAAGTATAATCATCACCTAATGCGCCTAGTCCGATGATGCAATCACCTAAACCAGCACCTGAAATTTTTGCGCCTAAAATACCTTCTTGTTTGCGCAAATCGTTAATCATGTCACCCAGCAACGAAGTGCTGACACCGAGCGATTCCATCATGCCTTGTTGAATATTCATCATTTCACCTAATTTTCTCCAATCTTGTCGACGAACCAATTGGACCCCTTCAACAGCGCATTGACCAATACTATTATTGAGGTGGCGAAAAAGATGGGAGTAAGGTGAAAAATAAGTTTGTACGTGTTTAATGGCATCCGCTGTTGATGTTTTAAATCCCGCATACATGACGGTTAAAGGATGTGTCACGGAAAATTTTTCTGCAAAAAATGGCTGTGTTTGATAACCGACAATGCCACCATAAACAGAAGCGGCGACGTCAGCACCAGAGCCTACACCTTGAACAGTGCGAATGACAATTCTTGCTTGACGTACCAGATCAAGTGGTGAAAGGCGAATATTGAGCCATGAAACAACAGCTGCTAATGTGGCAACCGTGACGGCAGCAGAAGAACCTAAACCCATGTTGTCAGAAAAGTCCGATGTAATTTCTAATCGACAACCTTGCTTTAATTTTATTTGATATTGTTTTAATGCAGCTAACACAAACTGAAACGGTTTTTGAATTTCTAATGTATTGAGATCAGTTGTATAAGATCCATAAAGCGGCGATTGAATTTCAATTTGCTTGTCCGTCAATGGTGTTAACGTCACGGTGATGCGTTTGTCGATTGCGCAGACTAATGCTTGTTTCCCTTGAAGAACAGCATATTCTCCCAATAACATCAGTGAACCTGGTGCGGATACTTTAAGCTGCATGAACACCTCGTGCTTCGCCTGAAAGTGGGATGATGTTGTAATCAAAACGCGAAGATAGCGAACGAATGGCTTGTTCATCTTCAGCTAACACTAAAACGGCGCCTGCTGCGTCACCCGATGTTGCGCCTGCACCACAAATTTTTGCGGCGCCATGAATAGTTTCAACATGCGCAATAAATTGTTTTACTTTGTCTGGCACAACGCCAATGGCTGTTAGCAGTTGATGGTTATGGCGAACGGCTTCCGACATTTCCCGAAAGGATTGTTGCTGTAATGCGATATCCATTTTGTTAGTGGTCATAGCAAATTCATTACCCAGCAATGAAGAGCGAAAATGGTTTGCCACTTTTTCAATGCATTGACCTGTGGTGGTCGCGGGTTGGCCTGTATTGATAAGATACATAGGCATTATTGGAATGGAACGCATTTGTATCTCCTGTCCATGAGAATAAAGACATCCGCCTTGCAACGCTACACGCAAATCTAATCCACTAGAGTGACCGTGTTGCATGTTTTCAACTTCAAGTGCCAGTTGATACAACGCATTTTCTGTGATCGGCATTTGCAGATAAGTAGCAGTTGCTTGCAATACACTGAGAATGGTAGCAGCGGATGAGCCCATTCCGCAACCAATTGGTAAATCAGATTGAACGTGGACTTTAACACTGTGTGGTAGTGTTAAATGAAATGATTCAGCGAACACACTCAATGCAAATTGCGCCAATTCAAAGGGTTTTTGTAACACCTCACGAATACTCTCATCGCCGCGAATGAATCGATGATATTTGCGTTTAATGCGATCTTTCAAAAGACGTAATGCGTGTAAACTCAGTTGACTGCGATGTGCTAGGTCAGATAAATCAAATAAAATTTGTGGAAATGATTCTCGTGTGACAGTGACCGTTGCTGTGACGTATCGATTAATTGCCATCGCTAAAGCGGGGTAACCATAAACAACAGCATGTTCGCCCGATAAGATTAATTTTCCAGGGGTTGATATTTTGATCGTACCAGGCTGTTTTTTTTCTTCTTTTTTTGGTGAGGGAATGGTTTGTAAGATTGTTTTTGCAGGCGCTGCTGTTACTTTTTCGTAAATGCGCTTGTGTTGTTTTATTTCTGCTAATCGAAATGAACCTGTTTGATAGATGGGAATGCTTTGTTCACTCCCATCTTCAACATAAGCAAAATTATAAAAATCTGTGTATTCATCATAAGTTAATGATTGGCGTGTTGCTAATAATGGTCCGTGATGCCGTGTGTTCAGTGCTTCACGATAATGAGGCTGCACAACACCGCTAAAATATTCTGCGACACACCCCGAGCCATAACTATAAAAACCAATGCGTTTATTCGATAAATCTTCTTTTGCATGATCTAATAAAGAGGCTAAACACACATACAGAGAAGCGGTGTAACTATTTCCAAGATGGCGTCCATATTCTAAGGTGTCATTAATTTTTTTCATCCATATTTCTTCCGCAACGATTTCATCATTGCATTTCAATAAATATTGATGTGCTTTTTCAACCAAGCGAGGAACGGGATTGTGATAACAAAAATAAGCATGATCTGACATGCTGCGTCCTGATAATGTTTTGTATTGTTCCCAGCTTTTTTCAAGCATCGTTAAATATAAACGACTAGAATATTTTCCATCGACTAATGCTTCATGCAAATAATTGGGTCGCCAAAAATCCATCACATTTTCACTTGCAATGCCATGTTCGGCATCAAACGCTAGTATGCGTGGATTAGCGGATAACACCATCGCGACAGCAGCGGCACCTTGCGATGACTCACCTGTCGTGTTAAGTCCATAACGCGCAATATCGGAAGCAATGATGAGTACTTTTTTGTGAGGATTTTCACGCAAATAAGGTAAAGCAAGTTGTATAGCGGCTGTTCCTGCGTAGCAAGCTTGCTTTAATTCAATAACGCGGCAACGAGTGGGTAATCCTAATAATGCATGCACATAAAGGCCCGCGGCTTTGGATTGATCAAACCCAGATTCTGTCGCAAACAACAACATTTCAATGTCATCCAGAGCCATATCGCACAACGCTTCTTTTGCTGCATTTGCTGCCATGGTGACAATGTCTTCGCCCGGTGGCGGAACAGACATCACATATTGACCGAGGCCAGATTGATATTTATCTGGATCAATACCGCGTGCAGTTGCTAATGTTGCCAATGTTAATGCATAACGCGGTGTGTAGAGGGCTATTTTGTCGATGCCAACGTTAATCACGAGGATTCCTTCTTGTTTTTTAATCGATTTTTTTTCTATGCTGACGCTCTAATTTTAAATGGCTGCGCATCAATTCACCCTGATTTGTTTGTGCAGCTAACAATGATAATTCGCCGCATAAAACAGTCGCAGCCGCAATGATAGCTAAGCGTCTTGCGTTATAGCCAGGTGTTTCTGTTTTCACGCATCCCAACAGACGTAAATTTTCTTGAACAAAATCCAATCCTTTTCCATTCCCGATAGCGCCTACAATGATGTTAGGTAGCGAAACAGAAAAGTAAAGACTGTTATTTTCACGCAATTCTGCATGGACAATGCCTTGTGACCATTCGATGATGTTAGCGGCATCTTGTCCTGTTGCGAGATAAAATCATAATAGCATATTTGCAAAATGCGCATTCGCTGTGCGTAAACCGCCAGCAATAATATTGCCGAGTAAATTTTTTATGATATTAAGGTCGATTATTTTTTCAGGCGAAGTTCGTAAAAATCGTTTGCAAATAAGAGATGGGATCGTTACTTCAGCAATCACATTTTTGCCGCGACCCAAAATACCATTCACAGCAGAAACTTTTTTATCTGTGCAATAATTTCCAGAAATGGAAACATAACGTAAGGTAGGATATTGTTCGAGTATCCATTTTAACAAATGATCTGATGCCAGTGTTGCCATGTTATGACCAGCCGCATCGGCTGTTAAAAAAGCAAATCGTAAATATAATAATGAGCCGACGATTTGTGTATGCATATCAATTAATTTCGCAAAGCGACTGGTCTGGCTAATGACAGTTTGTAGTTCTTCTTTTTGTTGTTGAAGATCTAAGTAAATGCGATGCACTTCTTGTGCGGAATCCGCTTCGACGAGAACAGAGCGTGTCATGCGTTCATCAATGATTGTGGCTTTAATGCCGCCTGCCTGCGAACAAACGCGCGCACCGCGATGGGTGGATGGCCACAAGGGTGATTCAAAGGTAGCAAGCGGCAAAGGGACATCGTCTGTCACTTCATGACTGATAATTTTAACAGGCCCAACGACGCGCATAGGAATGCTCGCAGTGCGCACAGTTTCATTTTGATGGAGATCTCGCCAACGCATATTCTTCTTGAATTTAACCCGCCATAAGGCTATAAAAAACAGCCATTTTACTGGAAAAAGACAGATGACAGCAACCGAATACGTTATTTTGGTGGATGAGCAAAATAATGAGGTGGGGCAAGCTGAAAAGCTCCTCGCGCATCAACAAAACCTCTTGCATAGGGCATTTTCCGTCTTTATTTTTCGTCAATCAGTTCAAAATCAATCTGAATGGGAGTTATTAATCCAACAGCGAGCCTTACATAAATATCATTCTCCGGGCTTGTGGACGAATACCTGCTGCTCTCATCCCCGGCAGGGTGAAAAAATCGTCGCGGCGGGTGAGCGGCGATTAAAAGAAGAATTTGGGATCGAAGCTGAGTTAGTTGATAGGGGTTGGTTTTACTACAATGCGCATTTTTCGAACGGTTTATCTGAGCATGAAATCGATCATGTTTTGGTGGGGGTGATGGCAGCAAATGATCCTATTAAGCCCGATCCTAATGAAATCGCAGCCTATCGATGGGTGACGATGGATCAGCTGAAACAGGAAATGGTAGCGCAGCCAGAGAAATTTACCCTGTGGTTAGGGAAGGCGTTGGAGAGAGTCAAGGTTGATAGATAAACAATAAAAGCAAAAAGCAACTAACACAAGACAGTGCTGCAGTTCCTTTGTTTTTTTGGATTTTCATTTATCTCTAGAATTAAAGCGTTTCTAAGAAAACAATACCTCATTCGATTGATAAACGGGGAACTGATGACACAACGCTTTTGCTTCTTTTTGTACTTTTTCAATGGTTCGCGTATTTTGCAAATCATCCAAAACATCACAAATCCAATGTGCGACTTGTTCGCATTCTTTTTCTTTAAATCCACGCGTGGTGACAGCCGGCGTTCCAATGCGAATACCGCTGGTGATGAAAGGGGATTGCGGGTCGTTGGGTACGGCATTTTTATTGGTGGTGATATTGGCTTTACCTAAGGCAGCTTCCGCATCTTTTCCTGTGATTTTTTTATTAATCAAGTCAATCAACATCAGATGATTATCTGTTCCGCCACTCACAATGCTGTAACCGCGCTGCATGATGATGGTTGCCATTGCGCGTGCATTGCTGAGAATTTGTTGCTGATAAATTTTAAAATCAGGTTGTAAGGCTTCTTGGAAAGCAACTGCTTTTGCTGCAATAATGTGCTCAAGTGGTCCGCCTTGTCCGCCTGGAAAAACAGCCGAATTTAATTTTTTTTCTAAATCAGGGTTGGATTTCGCTAAAATTAATCCACCACGTGGACCGCGCAATGTTTTGTGTGTCGTTGTCGTGGTGACATCCGCAATATGAACGGGTGAAGGGTAAAGTCCAACGGCGACCAAGCCTGCAATATGTGCGATATCTGACATCAGATACGCGTTGACACTATCAGCAATCTCACGAAAACGTTGCCAATCGACAATGCGTGAATAAGCAGAAAAACCAGTTACAATTAATTTGGGTCGATGTTCTTTAGCAAGCCGTTCAGCTTCATCGTAATCAATTTGACCGGTTTTAGGATGCAATCCATATGAATAAATACGATATAACTTGCCAGAAAAATTTACCGGTGATCCATGTGTTAAATGTCCGCCATGTGCGAGATTCATGCCGAGCACAGCATCACCTGGATTAATCATGGCTGCATAGGCGGCAGCATTGGCTTGTGATCCAGAGTGTGGCTGAACGTTGGCATAAGCAGCACCAAATAAATTTTTCGCGCGATCAATAGCGAGATTTTCTGCTTCATCAATAAATTCACAGCCGCCATAATAACGTTTACCTGGATAGCCTTCGGCATATTTATTTGTCAGGATAGATCCCTGTGCTTCTAACACATTAGGACTGACATAATTTTCAGAAGCAATTAATTCAATATGATCTTCTTGACGTTGAATTTCACTTTTAATGATTTGCCAAATAGCCGGATCGAATTCGCGTAACGGTTTTGAGGGAAACATAAATCACCTTTTCAGTTCTGAATGTTCTAAAACAATTTTTGCTTGTTTTTCACGATAATCTCGGACTGCTTGACGATATTCAGGGTATTGGTTGCCGAGAATTGTTGCTGCGAAAATAGCAGCGTTTATTGCCCCTGCTTTCCCCACCGCGAGGGTTCCAACAGGAATACCGGCAGGCATTTGTACGATGGAAAGTAACGCATCGAGACCATTGGTAAACGTGGAAGACGGCATCGGTACACCTAAAACCGGTAATAATGTTTTTGCAGCAACAACACCCGGCAAATGCGCTGCGCCTCCCGCTGCTGCAATAAATACTTCAATGCCTCGATTTTCTGCTGCTTTGAGATATTCAAACAATGCATCAGGTGTGCGATGTGCAGATAAAGCGCGAGCTTCATGCGGGACGGATAATTTGTCTAACATTAAGCTAGTTTCTTCCATGATAGCCCAATCGGATTTTGAGCCCATTAAAATACTGACGAGTGCTTTTTTCATTGGAATCAACCTTTACTTATAGTTGATAGTTGGAACGCATCATACGGTATGTGGCTATAAATTAGCAAAAAAATTTTTGAACGATCGTCCTGTTGCTTTGCTAATGCGATCACGTATGGCATCCCATTCTGCTTCATGGGGTACCGCTTCAATGAAAATGTGTTTGAAATGTTGGTGATCAAGGAGGCGTAGCGTTTTATATAAATCATGCGCATACAGGGCGGCATTTTTTGGCATTTTTATGCAGTGAATAAGAGGATGATGGGGCGTATCCAAATCGTGATAAGTGATTAAGGCAATAGGAAATTCATGCGTAGCTAGGGTTTGTAAGAATGAAGGAATTTCCGCTGTTTCTAGTAATGTCGTTTGAGTCAGTGGAGCATAATGCAAAGGGTGATGACCTGGCGCACGTGTGATGTGATTTTTTTGATTAGCCATAAAAACAGGCGTACGAAGCACTTTTTCGAGCGCGTGTGCAGTAATCATGCCGGGTCGCAAAATGATGGGTTCATCTTTACTTAAATCTAAAATAGTGGATTCCAAACCCACCGCACACGGACCTCCCTCCAAAATAAGATCGATTTTCCCATCTAATTCTTCTTTCACAGCTTCTGCTGTAGTAGGGCTGACGTGGGTAAATTGATTCGCAGAAGGGGCGGCTATTCCTTTCCTGAAAGTTTGTAATAAAGCTTGAGCAATGGGATGGCAAGGGATTCGCAAACCGATGGTATCTTGTCCACCCGTCAGACTTTCTAAAACAGACGATTTTTTTTTCAAAATTAAGGTTAACGGTCCTGGCCAAAAAGCGTCCGCCAATGCAAAAGCAGGTGCTGGAATGGTGTCAGCCCAATCAGGTAGCTGGTTTATTTCAGCAAGATGCACAATGAGCGGATGATTAAAAGGCCGGTTTTTTGCTTGAAAAACCTTGTGAATTGCATTGTCATTACTCGCATCTGCCCCTAACCCATAAACGGTTTCTGTGGGAAATGCCACGAGTCCGCCAGCTTTTAAAAGCTTCACGGCGTGATGGATGTTCGATGATATAGTAGTCATAAAAACAGGCAAAAAAGATAAATTTTGGGTAATATACAAAAATGACGAATGCAGAATATATCACAGAAATGCCCCTTGTTGAGCCTTCTCTCGGCCTGATGCCGTTTGCCATGGTAAAAGGACAGGCGATTGTAGATTTTCCTAAAGACCTTTTCATTCCACCTGATGCGATGAAAGTTTTTTTGGAAGCTTTTGAGGGACCTTTGGATTTTTTGCTCTACCTCATTCGCAAACAAAATATTGATATTTTAGATATTCCTGTGGCAGATGTGACGCGTCAATATATGGAATATATTGATTTGATGCAGGAGTTATCCCTGGAATTAGCCGCGGAATATTTAGTGATGGCGGCTATTTTGGCTGAAATCAAATCGCGCATGTTGTTACCACGGCCCGTTGATGCCGAGAATAGCGAAGAAGATCCGCGCGCAGAATTAGTGCGACGATTGCAAGAATATGAACGTTATAAACAAGCGGCTGAAGATCTTAATCGATTACCGCGAGAAGATCGTGATACGTTTGTTGTGCAGGCCAATTCAGACGATATCGCTGTAGAAAAACCGCTACCTGCTGTTTCATTGCAAGATCTCTTGCACGTATTGGCGGACGTATTAAAACGAGTGGAGTTTAATGCAAGTCATCAAATTCAAATCAGTGCATTATCTGTGCGTGAAAAAATGACGCACATTCTTGCATCTATTCAAGGCCGGGAACATTCATTATTTACCGAACTGTTTGATGTAAATGAGGGACGGTTAGGTGTTGTCGTTGTTTTTTTAGCAATGTTGGAATTGTTGAAAGAAAGACTCATTGAGTTTGTACAAGCTGCGCCTTTTGCGCCTATTTATCTTAAACAAAAAATCGCAGCATAATGATTTTTCAGATTGAAAATGTGATTAGATACTGAGGGTCAATCGATGTCGCTATTGAGTAGTACGGCCAAAATAGTAGTTGCCTTAGCGATCGATTTCGCAAAAAAAACGGGTAATGATCTTTCGAAAAGCCAGGATGGTTCTATTTTTCCTCAGCAAGCCGCCGCAGAAATGAAATTAGCTAAGATTCGAAATAAGCTGTCTTCTGCATCACCAACGCAGTTAAATGCAATGCTAGAAACTATCACGATCAATATGGGTGAGCGGTACAAAAATTCTTCTGATGATGTAAAAGCAATGATTAAATTATTAAGCGGAACGTTTACCAGTGTCAAAGAGCAAAGTAATCAGTTACATTCGTCGCAAGTGCTTCTTGAAAAAGAATATAATGAAGTTGTTAAAAAAACACATGAAGTGAATCAATCTTTATTAAGAAAGCTGGCGAGTGGTCAGTTATCAGAAAACGAAATCAAACAGACCTATTCTCAATTAGAAAAAGAATATAGCGCTTTTGAAAAAAAAGTATCTCAATGCGAAAAAGAATATAATAGCGTGGTTAGTAAGCTCGATGCATTGAGTGAGCAAGTCGGTGTCAGTAAAACAGTGACTGTAGTAAAGCAAGCTGGTGCCGCACCTCTTCCTCCGCAACTTTTGTAGTTATTATGCGTTGCCGATCGCTTTTTGAGGAATCAATAAGTGATGTGGCCGTATCCCTGTTATCCACAACAGAATAAAATATAAAGCAATCGAAGAGAGTAATAAAAAGCTAAGATGCGTAACACGCCACATAGCGTGTTGATGGATCCAGGTGGTGATATCGTCCGCGCCAAACCAAAGCCAAATGGCAAGAATAAGGTTAGTGATGAGAATGCGTATGGCAAATAATTTCCAGCCTTCTCGTGGCCGATAAAATTTTTGTGAGCGTAAAAAATAAAAAAGGCAGCCTGAATTGATAAAAGCAGCGAGCGAAGTTGCCAGTGCGATACCCGCATGTGCGAGCGGCCAAATGAATAAAAAATTAAATAACATATTGGCAATCATTGCAATGACGCCGATGCGGACAGGTGTACGCATGTTTTGTTTGGCATAAAAACCGGCTGCTAGTACTTTTACCAACATGAAAGGTGTGATGCCAATGGCAAATGCGGCTAAGCTTTCTCGCGCCATGATGACTGCGTGACCATCAAAACGACCATATTGAAATAAAGTAGAGAGCATGGGGCCTGCTAAAACAGCTAGCACAATGCTAGCGGGGATGCTGACCAATAGAACAGCGCGAATGGCCCAATCAATAGTGAGTGAAAAAGATTCTTCTGATTGCGAAGCATGATGGCGTGATAAATGCGGTAAAATAACAGTTGAAATGGCAACACCAAAAACACCTAATGGAAATTCCATTAAGCGATCTGAAAAATAAAGCCAAGAAACACTCCCAACTACGAGCAATGAGGCGAAAATACTATCGACGAGTAAATTAATTTGGCCAACTGAAACGCCAAATAAAGCAGGGACCATCAGTTTTAAGACACGTTGTACGCCAGGATCACGAAAATGAATGGTGGGGCGTGGCAATAAATGCAACTGCTTGAGAAAAGGCCATTGAAAGAATAATTGCACGATACCCGCAATAAAAACGCCCCAGGCGAGACCAATAATGGGGCTGGCAAATTGAGGGGATAGCCAAATGGCAGAGACAATCATCACGATATTCAAAAAAACAGGTGTAAAAGCGGCTACCCAGAACCGATTGTAAGTATTGAGGATAGCACCTGAAAAAGCAGTCAGTGAAATCAAAAAGAGGTAGGGAAAGGTGATGCGCAACATGGTAACGGCTAAATCAAATCGCTGGCCATCGGTTGCAAAGCCGGGGGCAAATAAGCGCACAATCCAGGGGGCGCCGATGATACTGATAATTGTCACAAGCAAAAGGGTCATGCCCAGTGTGCCAGACATGGCATTGATAAAGCGTTTTACTTCTTCTTGAGATTTTTGTCGCTGATATTCCGATAAAATAGGTACAAATGCTTGTGAAAAGGAACCTTCTGCGAATAAACGGCGCATTAAATTAGGGATGCGAAAAGCAATGGAGAAAGCATCAAATTGACCGGTCGCCCCAAAGACGCTGGCTGTTACCATGTCGCGAAGAAAGCCGAAGATGCGGGAGATCATGGTCATGCTGATGACGACAGACGTCGATTTGACTAAGCCTTTGCTCATAAATAAGATGCCAAACCATTAAGATAGGATGGGTAGAATAATGCCTTCATCGCAAATTGACAACATGTGAAAAAGAGGGCATATTACGCACTCTTTTTTTAAAACCATTCTGTCATTAATTAAAGATTTGGAGAAAACCCTTGGCTAATACAAAGCAAGCAAAAAAGCGCGTTCGCCAAGCTGAGAAACATCGCCGGCACAATGCCAGTATGCGTTCTATGCTTCGTACTTATATCAAAAAAGTGATTACCGCCATTTCAACGGGCGATCATCAAGCAGCGGTTGCTTCGCTTCAAGAAGCCACGCCGGTGATTGATCGTATGGTAAATAAAGGCATTATTCACAGAAATAAAGCAGCTCGACATAAAAGCAGACTCACGCTTCATGTTAGGAAGATGGTAGAAAAAGCAGCTTGAGATTTTGAAACCGGATTTGGTGAAGTAATGTTTTGCTGATTAATTGGAACACCTTTTTCTGCTAGCGGGAGAAGGTGTCGCGGTGTCTCCGGATTGCCTCGTTTTTTCGTTGAAATCTCTATAGTTCTTCTTTCTTTTCTAAATAATGCATCGCGTTGTTGCCTAGTTCTTCTAGCCCCAACTTGGTTAAACCGGAAACAACAAACACGCGTCCTTGCCATCCTGACCGTGTCACAATATCTTGGCAGCATGCCGCAATTTGGTCTGGTGGAAGAAGGTCTGCTTTGTTTAAAACCAGCCAACGTTCTTTTAACAATAAATCGTCACTAAATTTACCTAATTCTTGCGTGATTGCTCGGATGTGTTCGACAGGATCACTGCCATCTAAGGGGGCGATTTCAACGACATGAAATAAAAGTCGGGTGCGAGCCACATGCTTTAAAAAGCGAATGCCGAGCCCTGCACCTTCTGCCGCACCCTCGATGAGGCCTGGTAAGTCAGCGATGACAAAGCTGTGAAAACGCGAGATACGAACGACACCGAGCGATGGATAAAGCGTGGTGAAGGGGTAATCAGCGATTTTGGGGCGAGCCGCTGACATGGCGCTGATTAACGTCGATTTGCCAGCATTAGGTAAGCCAACCAAGCCAACATCTGCTAATACCTTTAGTTCTAATCGCAAATGACGCTTTTCACCTTCCTGTCCAGGAATTGTACGGCGAGGGGAGCGATTGACGCTGCTTTTGAATCGGGCATTCCCTACACCGTGCTTCCCGCCTTGTGCAACACAGGCGATTTGACGAGGTTCGGTCAGATCAGCGATGATTTCGTCAGTATCTTCGTCGTAGATGATGGTGCCGACTGGAACGCGTAAGGTTAAATGATCGCCGCTTTTTCCTGTGCAGTCTCTGCCGCCACCTTTTTCACCATCCTCTGCCTTGTAAATACGAATGTACTGAAAATCGATCAGGGTGTTGATGCTTTCATCGGCTTGTAAATAAATGCTGCCGCCATCGCCACCGTTGCCGCCATCAGGGCCACCAAAAGGCATAAATTTTAAGCGCAAGAAACTACAAGCGCCATTGCCGCCTTTGCCTGCTTCTACGCTAATCTTTGCCTCATCAACAAATTTCATTGGAATGATCCGAGTAAAAATAAAAATCAACAAAAAAGCCTCGGTTTTTCGAG
>CAYTKY010000034.1:0-20328 GCA_964438435.1 uncultured Coxiellaceae bacterium
AAATTTATCTCATCCCCGTCTTTGCGAGGAGCCTGCGAAGCAGGCGACGAAGCAAAGACGGGGATGAGATAAATTTTTGTCCTGTGCAAAATTAACATTTAATGGAACAGTCTGTCCTCGGCGATCAGCATCACCAGGCCTTAATGCAGATAACGAAATTAAAACACTATGTGACACAAATAGATCGGGGATGAATTTTTTTAAGCAACAACTGCAAGACCTTCTGCACCCCGTTGTGTTACATCAAAACTCAAATAACATTTAACACCTGAGAACGTTGGGGTAGAAGGAACTACCACACCAACTCGATCACTCACATCGGTTATAAAAACGTATTCGATACCACATCAAACCGATCAGTTCATGCATGGCAATGGAACTTGTGTATAAAGCTTGCATGTTAGGAAAATAACTAATCGAAGCATAACCCGGTCCATACAAAATATGCCCCATCGGGGCTGGTACCACCTGCATGCCCGCACATTGAAATATCTCTACACTTCTTGGCATATGCCATGCATTTGTTACAAGATAAACTGTTTTAAAACCATCTTGTTTCAACAATGATTTCACATAACGACTTTCATCTTCCGTGTTACTACTTTTATTCTCAATACCAATCGGTTTTATTTTAAATTGATCCCATAAAACAGCGGCCATTAATTCGGCTTCACTCGCAAGCGATTCATGGGGTTTACCGCCGGACAAGATCAGTGGCAAATGCATTTTTTTCTGCAAAAAAACAGCATAATTTAAGCGTTGTAACGTCGCATCAGAAATCGTCAATTTATTTCCATATTCCGCCTGAATACGATCACCGCCACCTAAGACGAGAATCACTGCTTCACGAGACGGATGGTGGAAATCATTTTCGCTTAAAATGGGATATTGGTTTTGTAATATATCTATTAAATAATAAGCGACGATGGGCAAACTGAATAACCACAAACTCACCACACCCACCATCATCAAAACACGTCCCACCCATTTTGAATAAAACCAAAATAAAAATCCTAATGCTATTAAAAAAAAATTAATCCCTGGCGGTAAAATCCATGGCTGCATATAATGCGATAAGGTCATTGTCGTCCTTCGTATGTTGGGTTTAATTTATATTACGTAAATCTTAGGAGAAAATACATGGAAGTAAAGATTCATCCAACCGCCATTGTGGATGAAGGTGCAATCATCGGATCAAATACCGCCATATGGCATTGGGTACACGTCTCTAGTGGCGCAAAAATTGGTGAGCGTTGTTCGTTAGGACAAAATGTCTTTGTGGGTAATCGTGTTGTCATTGGAAATAATGTCAAAATCCAAAATAATGTCTCAATCTATGATAATGTCATTTTAGAGGATGATGTCTTTTGTGGACCCAGCATGGTTTTCACCAATGTTTATAATCCGCGCTCGGCGATTACACGCAAGCATGAATATCGCGATACGCTCGTGAAAAAAGGTGCCACATTAGGCGCAAATTGCACCATTGTTTGCGGTGTGACGATTGGGCAATTTGCTTTTATTGGCGCAGGAAGTGTCGTTAACCGAGCTGTACCGAATTATGCTTTAATGGTCGGCGTGCCCGCCAAACAAATCGGTTGGATGAGCCAGTATGGCGAACGATTAGAGTTGCCTTTAACAGGTAATGCAGAAACCATTTGCAAATACACACAATTACGTTATTTTTTAAAAGATGGACAATGTTACGCGGAAACGGACTAACGCTATCTAGCAAATGGAATTCAACATGCACTTTAATAATTTACAAAAGCAATATGAGTTACTACAGACCGATATTGATCAACGCATTAAAGCTGTTTTTGAACATGGCCAGTATATTTTGGGTCCTGAGGTTGGAGAATTAGAACAAGAATTAGCTGATTTCACCGGTGTTAAGCATTGTATTACGGTAGCAAATGGTACTGATGCCCTCATGATTGCAATGATGGCATTGAATATTCAACCAGGCGATGAGGTCATCACCACTCCTTTCACTTTCATTGCCAATGCTGAAATGATTGCTTTATTAGGTGCCACACCTGTTTTCGTAGACATCGATTCGAATACTTACAACATCGATGAAAAATTAATTGAAGCCGCTATCACCGAAAAAACAAAATGCATTTTGCCGGTTAGTTTATTTGGACAATGTGCCGATATGAATACTATCAATGCCATCGCTAAAAAATATCATTTACCGGTGATTGAAGATGCCGCTCAAAGTTTTGGTGCGACATATCACAAAAAAAAATCGTGTGCTTTATCAACCATTGCATGCACCAGTTTTTTTCCATCTAAACCATTAGGATGCTATGGTGATGGCGGTGCTTGTTTTACCGACGACGATGAAATAGCCGATAACATCCGACAAATCCGCGTTCATGGTCAGAAAAAAAGATACCATCATGGTATATTAGGAATGAATAGCCGTTTAGATACATTACAAGCAGCTATTTTATTAGCAAAATTGCGTTTATTCCCGCAAGAAATAAAAGCTCGGCATCGAATGGGTGAACGCTACCATCGATTATTAGCCAAGCATGTAAAAACCATGCATATCCGTGATGAAAATACCTGTGTCTATGCACAATACACGATTGAAACAGAGCATCGTGATCACCTACAGCAAACATTGAAAAAATGGAATATTCCAACGGCCATTCATTATCCTGTTCCGATTCATCTACAACCTATTTTTCGTGATCGTATCGGATCTTTACACTTACCCGTTTCAGAAAATGCGTCACGCTTCGTTATTAGCTTACCGATGCATCCTTATCTCACTGACGAGGAGCAAGACATCATCGTGAACCACACGCTTGATGCGTTATTTACAATTGCGTAAAGTCAACATGCAAGCTTTATTAAAACGGATCACAACCTATCACATTGCTATTTTTTTATCATTAGTCAGTGTCACACTGGGTTTGCTACGAGAATTATTGATCGTCAATTTTTTAGGATTTACGCCTGAAAACGATCGCTTACAATTATATTTATCTATTTTTTACACCATTGGTTTATCTATCGATACCATGCGATTATCTTGTTTAAATCTTTACACGACGCTTCCTCTCTCTCGAATTTTATTTTCTGCCACCCTCATGAGTTTACCCTTCTCTATTTTTATTGGGTTACTCATGAATCAAGCAGCGGGTGGATTAGACATGACATTATTATGGATCAGCATCATCGGTAGTTATTTAAATTTAATCGCTGCTTTACTGATTACTTATTTACAACGTAATCATTTATTTCTAATTGCGCAAATTATTAATGTCATGCCCAATATAATCTTAATTCCAGGCATTTTTATTGCGCATTCCTATCTTCCCACGCAACTTGTGTTTTCGATTATCTGCTTAACGAGCTTCATTCCTATCGCGCAATGCCTTTTATTGTTATTACTGGCTTATCGACACACCCATCCTATCACAACACCTTCCGTTTCATTTTTAGCAAGCATTACCACATTCATGCGTCACTTTGCCACCGTTGCAGGTGAACAAGGTTTTCAAATGATCACACGTACTGCTTTTTATCATTATGGTACCGGATACCTATCTATTTATGCGATTGCTGTCAGATTATATTCTGCTGTGCGATTTATTCTAATTGATTCTTTTATTGGATCCCGATTAACTGCATGGAAAAATGAATCGCCGATTAAAAATAATCAACTGCTTCATTCTTCATTTTTAGGAATAGGGATTGCCACCATAGCGTTGATAATCAGCTTAAAACCTTCATTCAATTTCATTTATGCCGGCATACAAATGACTCTCATTTTTACTTTCGGTTTTTATTTTTCCACGTTAGTACGCATTATATATTTTCATCTTAATCGAAATGAAAACAATGCATCGCTCATCATGCAATTTGCTTTTTATGAATGCTTATTTGCTTTCTGCGCTTATTTGCTAACAAAACAAACTCATTATCCCATTCTTGGAATTTTATGGTTGGGATACATTGCAAAACCTTTTGCGCAATTATGGCTTTTGCGACGACAATATTAGAGCATATTAACGATTTGAAATTCGCGATTTGACTTGGCTCTGTTGTCAAGATTAAATTTATCTAAATTTGTTTCACCCAAAATTTTTAATCGCACGCAATGTGAGCTCTTGATGTGCTGGTGGAAAAGATGGATTTATATTAATCACAGACGCTGTACTAACATGTAAGTTAGCTACCCTCTTTTAAAAGAATTCCTTTGCTGCTTTTTTATTGCGCTAGACACTTCTCCCGCACAAAGCGGGAGAGATGACTCACTTTTACATTTCTATTAACTCACAATAGTTCCACTTGGCGCACCCGTGTTACCACCGGGGCAGAACGTTATTTTGTAGTTAACACTATTGGCAGTCGAACTATTTGAACAAGTATAACTGCTGCTCTTATCATCATAGGGATACACATAGTTTGAAGGGCATCCTGCTTTATACCATGAAAGCGTTGGTAAAGCGTTGGCAATCCAAGTCGCATTCGTTGATAAATTCCCTGATGCACCTGTTGTTCCACCACACTGTTGCACAATACTATTATCTGATGGAAGGGTAAGATTGTTTGGTGCTGCTTGCCAATTTTGACAGCCGCAACAAGCGGTTACATTACCCGACGTATAACAAGATGTTCCATAAGTTGAGCCAGTGCATGCATACATTTGTGCGAAGGTAGAACCACCATCAGCACTCGACGTACAATTGTATGGTGCTTGTGAATAATTAGAATTAATTCCACAAACTTCATCTGCAGTCCAGTAGCCTAACCATTTGCCACACCTCTTGGTTGCAGAATTGCTGAGAATAGCGGAACGTTTTAAACCACACGCTTCGCCACCTGCCTGATTACAATCACTATTGAGCGTACATGCTGTAGAGCCAGCATCTGCTACCCAAATATAGTTAAGAACAGGCGGAGAAAAAGTCCAAGCACAACCACCAATGGTCCCACCAGTCGATGTTTGATCAGTTGTGATACCTGGTGCGCCACATGTGTAAGGATTAGTTGCATCACGTGTTGCATTAGTAGGTTCGATAGACATTGGTACATTTAAACCATTAATACCAGTGACATCATAACTATCTCCATTGGTTTGAAACGTTGGTTCAGCTTGAATGGCTGGCTGATTAAAACCGACACCTACCGGGCAAGCTCCTGTGCCACCACCACAATCAGCCGTTTCACAGCCACCACTGGTACATCCTGTCCGACCAGCAATATTACCGCTCCAAACAATAGGTTGAGCTGGCGTAGGATGATAGACAAATTCCGTTAATACAACTGTGTTTGTACCTCCGCCCGCGGTCAATTCATAGCTATTATTCGAGGGGACTGGACTCTTCCAGAAACATTCACCATGTTGACCAGTGGTACTATTATATGCGGTTGGATCGCAAGCAAATGCACCAGCAACACCAGATAACGAATCACAAGATGCGTTATTCGTACATCCCCAGAGCTGACCTTGCCCACCACCACTCATAAAAAACCAAACTGGTTGCGAACAATTATTCACAAAAGTAAAGGTACGTGTACCATGACCTATGTTGTTATTGATCGTCGAAGAAGTTGTTGGCGAAGCTGATAATGAACCCGAGGTACCAGTATAGCCAATGCTGATAGCCCCACTCGTTGCTGCGGTTGTAAACGTGCCTGTTATCACGCAAGGTGGTCCACCTGCTGGTAATGTCGAACTGCAATTACTAACACTAGTTTGAGTATAACCAGCAGAATTGCTGGTATTTGGAGTAAAAGCAAAATTATTAAGTGCTGTTGATCCATTATTTGAAAACGTAAATGTTAATGTATAGGTAGAATTACTACGAATTGGGAATGGTAATCCATTGGTGACAGCTCCCTCAAGCTGCGAAGCGTCTGCTTGCGGTGTTTGTGATGTGATGGGTGTCTTTGGAATCTGGACTTTGTTTTTTCCATATTCCATGAAGATGCTTAATTTTTTGGTCCCTGCTGTTCTTGGAATTAAAACTAATCCAACATCACAAGTCTGATTAGGTGCTAACCTTAATCCTGAGCAACCATCATTCATGGTAACTTCAGCTGATGGAGATGAATTATTCGCAATCTGAAGCGGAGTGGGCATCGTAAAAGGTAAGTTGTTTATCAAGACAAAAGTGACCGAATAACTCTGATCTATTCTTGTTGTCGATGGTATACTGCCAGATTGCGACCAGCCAATGGGATCTAATCCTGCATAAGCATTCAGCGCAATCAACATTAATGTTACAACCCAGGCGATCACATTCCTTTTTTTCATAGACTTCTTCCCTATTCGAATTTATCTTTTTCTCATAATATGCTTAGATGATCAATACTTTTTTAGCACAAGATACATTCTTCAAACAGATGGATGCGCTTAATTTCATAGCACTTGACCAGTCTATACTGACTATGAGAAAACAATAAAACTCATAAAATAAGGATCGACCATGAAACGGATTTTTGCTACTGCTTTTGTTATTTGCGTTAGTTGCCAATCGTTAGCTGCTATTCCTCCGAGCTCTCTTGCGACCTCATCCTCTAAAAAGTTTTATCTCGGTATTGGCGCAGGCGATATGTTCTATCGGGTCAGCGGTGACAACTACTTAGGCACAGGCACAGGTTGGCCCAATGACCATTACTCTAATAATGGAATTTCTAGTCAGCCATATGGATTTTTAGCAGCTGGTTATACTTGGCAACGACCAGAAAACTGGTTGCCAAACTATAGTCTTGGTCTGCGATATACTTATGTTTCAGCAGCCTCTGTTTCAGGCAGTATCGATCAATATTCATTGCCCGCATTTAACAATTATCATTATTCTTATGATTTACAAATAGTCAGCTTGTTAGCTATTTTTAAGGCTGATTTGTATCGTTGGCATCATATTATGCCCTATGTGTTGTTAGGAGCAGGTGTTGCTGATTGCTCGACATCCGATTATTCAGAACAAGCGCTGATTAATGTCACACCGCGCGTTAATCCAGGATTTGAAAATAATTCTAGTAATAATTTTGCTTATCAGTTGGGTGTTGGTATTGACTATGCCATACAGGAAAATTTGTTGGTTAATATCGAATATAGTTATTTGAATGACGGAACGATTCATACTGGTAATGGTACAAATTATGTAACAGCAACAGGTACAAATTATGATAATGAATCACTCAAAAATAAAATCACCGCCACAACATTGCTGCTTGGCTTAACTTACTATATGGAATAAGTCTAAGACACTGGGTAAGAAAGAATAAGCAAGCCTATGCATGTTTATATAAGTGGGTCTTATTCTTTTAACTTCAGTGTGGAACCGCGTATTGATACGTATCCGCAGATAATGAAAGGCTTTAAAGATATTTTCACAGCACTCATATTCTGCACGGCGTTTGAAGAAATCAAACAATTTTTTTCGAATGGCAGATAGAAGTCGTGGTGAACGACGTAGGATTATTCCGTCTAAAATAAATGAATTTAATCGTTTGATCGCACTTGCATAAGAAATTGATCAGTGCAATAAATCATACAATGCTACAAAGACTGAGTTTTGACAGAACCGAAACATGCCGCAATAAAATTTAGCTTTAATTTATTTTAGTAACAGTGCCAATCATCGCTTCCCGAATCACACTGATAAATGTTTCGCCATATCGTTTAAGCTTGCTCTCACCAACACCCGTAATCATCGAAAATTCATTCAAAGTTTGCGGTTGTTTAGCATGAATTTCAGCCAAACTAGTGTCATGGAAAATAACATAAGGAGGAACGCCCTGTTCCCGTGCTAATGCAAGACGTTTGTTTTTTAATGCTTGCCATAAATGATCTTGCGGAAGCGTGGATTTTTTCTTTTCTTGGTTCATGGTCGATTTCGATAATTTTTTTGGTTTTCTCGCATCAATACGCAAGGAAATTGTTTCTTGTCCACGCAATAAAGGTAAACTTTTTTCTGTTAAGCGCACAGTACCATATCCAGTCATATCAATCTTCAATAAACCAGCCGCCACTAATTGGCGATAAATGCTATCCCATTGTTGATGGTGATACATTTGACCAATACTAAAAGTAGATAATTTTTCATGCTGAAATCGTTTTACTTGCTCCGTTGTTTTACCCAATAAAACATCAATCAAATGTTTGACACCAAATCGTTGCCCCGTGCGATACACACAAGATAGCGCCATTTGCGCAGGAATTTTCCCGTCTAACACCGAAGGAGGTTCAAGGCAGTTATCGCAACATTGACAAGGAGATTGATACGATTCACCAAAATAATGTAATAAAACTTGACGACGACATAATGTCGTTTCGCAAAACCCCAACAATGCATTTAATTTGCGACGTTCTAACCGCTTATGCTGTTCATCAGCTTCCGATGTTTCAAGCATGCGCTGTAGCGTCACAACATCAGCTAATCCATAAGAAAGCCATGCATTCGCAGGTAAGCCATCACGACCTGCACGTCCCGTTTCCTGATAATAACCTTCCATACTTTTAGGTAAATCCAAATGCGCAACAAAACGCACGTTGGGCTTATCAATTCCCATCCCAAACGCAACCGTTGCAACCATTACAATCCCTTCTTCACGAATAAACCGTTCTTGATTTTTTTTTCTGACAAGATTATTTAATCCCGCATGATACGGTAATGCTTCATATCCTTTATCGCACAACCATTCTGCTGTTTCTTCAACACGCTTTCGTGAAAGACAATAAACAATACCAGCATCGTGTTGATGTTCCGATTTTAAAAATTGATGCAATTGTTCGCGCGGATTTTGTTTTTGAACAATACGATAATGAATATTGGGGCGATTAAAACTAGCGGTGAATTGTTTGGCTTGTATTAACTGAAGCCGATCAACGATTTCACGACGTGTTGCATCATCCGCTGTGGCTGTTAAAGCAATACGTGGAATAGCTGGAAATTGCTCGTGAAGTAGTGAAAGTTGAATATATTCAGGACGAAAATCATGCCCCCATTGTGAAACACAATGGGCTTCATCAATCGCAAATAAAGCAATTTGCGATTGATGTAATAATTCTAAAAAATACGGCGTTAATAATCTTTCAGGTGCAACGTAGAGTAAATCGAGTTCACCACTCACTAATTGCCGTTCAATCTCTCGCGCACTTTGTGCATTTAAACTAGAATTTAAAAAAGCAGCTTTCACACCCAATTGTAATAAAGCATCCACTTGATCTTGCATTAAAGCAATTAACGGCGAAATAACAATACCAACACCTGGTCGAACAATAGCCGGAATTTGATAGCAAAGTGATTTACCGCCGCCAGTTGGCATTAACACAAGTGCATCATTGCCATTAATTAGATGTTCGATGATGGTGTGTTGATCACCACGAAATTCAGGATAACCAAATACTTTTCGTAAAATTTCTTGAGCTTGCATAAAACGATCCTTAAAACACGACGGTCTGCTGACAATCAAACGCTAACGCTTTGCTTTTAAAAAGTAAAGCACAGCAAAGCCGGAGGCAAGCAAGTAATTTTAAAAGAAAAACGTTAGCGTTTGATTGTCAGCAGACCTAAACATAAATTAAAACAATTAAATTTCCGCCATCCACCGAAATTTTTATTTGCTCATGAATACTCTGATTAAAACAGGAATTATTGCCTGGGAATTTAAGGTCTGAACGATACAGTTCCCATTTTAATCCTTCTGTTGTCACGTTTGCGTCAGGCATTGCCAATAAAGATATTTTAGTATGACGTGGTAAATGAAATGTTTTATCTCCTGATGCTTTGATCATATAACCGTATAACGGTGGCGCATATAAGACATTCTGATCATTTGTTTTCATAAACACACTGATATTATTCAATATGTGATCTAAAAAACCACCATTCATTCCTACGATAATACAAGGTAACAATTGGTTTGCTTGCATATACATCAATGCTTTTTCAAAATCACAAAAATTTTGATCTTCATGAAGATGAATGTTTAAACGAGTCAATAAATGACGATCAATGCTATCAAGATCACCAATCACAAGAAGGGGTTCAATCCCTATGTTCATCAGCTGATTGGCCGCGCCATCTGCCGCAATAATGGGAAGGCGACTTTTTCGGAAGAAATCCACATCGGGCAGTACGCCATCTAAGCATAAAATAGATCGATAGTCATCAAATTGAATCATGAGTCACAACCAAATTAATTTAGGAAACGGCCATTTAGTCCTGAGAAATATCCTATTTTTTATCAAACTGCCTTTTAAGGAGCACAAGAATTAAACTACTGCATCCCCCTACTATATTGCTCAATAAAACAAACACCGAATGAGTGTAACTACCATACACGATCCATGCAATCGAACAAATAAGATAATTAACCAACATGGTCATAGAAAGATCATGCGTAGAATGTGTTTTAATGGATTTAATCAGTTGAGGTAACAAACCAATCACAGAAGTAAAAAAAGCAATAAAACCAAAAATGGTTTCGACAAGCATGACATTTTCCTCCGCTCGTGTTAACGAGATCAGGTTCAAAGGGTTGGAAAATCCTCTCAGCTTTTTCAACAGAAAAAGCACCCCTAATGTTGTGGCGCGGATTCTGACATTCTACTTAAAACAAATCAAGCTTGTTATCTTTAATTTATTTTTGCAACGATGCCTTTTCGTTTAAAGGAGGGGGGGGATTGATCGTTTACACATTTTCGTTTAAGTAATCCGGGGGATAAATCACTTACCACCCCATCAGCCGAACTAGTTTGATTATTTTGCGGCTTTTCTTCATAAAACTTCATTTTAAAAAAAGGCAAACCAACACTTTCAAATACTTTTTTAATTGACTGGCGATATGTTTCATTATCTACTTTTTCATTTGATTGTTGATTTGAATATAATAAATTGTAGCCACCTGACTTATCGTTAATTTCAACAATAGAAAACGCATCACCTGCCGTGATGGATTTCACATCCTTTTCTTCAATAGATTGAATAAAAATTTCACCCGCAGCAAATACTGATGAAGCCTCATTAGCAAGATAATAATGTCCCGTTGGCGGGCCAATTCTCAGTGCAGGTTTTTCATTATAATTAACAACAACAAAACTATACGCATGTTCTATGTTTTTAAGAAATTTAACATCCGTTTTTTTCTCTACGATGCTAGTGAAACGATACACAGTTTCTTTATTCTCATTCACTTCGTTAGTCACTTCGAGTCCTAAAGCCAATGAAGTACCATATTGCTTTTTTTGATAGTTATACGCAAACTGCGACGCTCCGCCTTCAACAACTTTGAAGGAAGCAGACGTATAATTTATTAAAACATAATCATCACGTGCTTTCATAAGTAATCACCATTGTGTATATAATTCAATCCAGAAAATGCGTTTATTTTATACCGGCTACCTTATCAAAATCTTAGGTTCGGTCGCTTTGTGGTTTCATGGTATTAAGCGCGAGGACATCTGGCGCATTTTGAGGAGGTTCTCTCAGTCCCTCCAAAGTATATAGATAAAAATTAACCAGTCTAGAAGTCATCCTCATTAATCAATATCTGATCCAGCCAAGCATCAATATCTAGTCGGCCCTGAAATATTCATTTCATGCTATAAATCACAAGAAATCTTTCAAAAAATCCTGTAATATTTTGCAACTTTTTTATATCACCCTTGCAAAATGTTGCAAATCTAACAGGATATTCATGGATGACAGAAGTACGACTTAAGGACATTTTGGATAAAAAACATGCTTTATATCAATTAGCAGATCGTCTTAATTGGGATGCATTAATTGAAGGAGTTGGTCCTTATTATTCTGAAGGCCCAGGAAGACCCGAGGTTCCTATTCGCATTATTGTTGGTTTACATTATTTAAAATATTTAGAAAATGAAAGTGATGAATCTGTCGTGGAAAAATTTTGTGAAAATCCATATTGGCAGTATTTCTGTGGATTAGAAACGTTTCAACATAAACTGCCTTGTCACCCGACTACGCTTGTAAAATGGCGCAAACGGGTTGGAGAAAAAGGCGTTGAGAAATTATTAAGTCATACAATTGATACCGCCAAACGCGAAGCATTGTTGCCTGAAAAATTATTAAAAAAAGTAAATGTTGATACAACAGTTCAAGAAAAATCAATTACATTCCCTACCGATACAAAGCTATGTCATCGCATGAGAGTCAAGCTTGTTTTAGCAGCTAAAAATCGTGGAATAAATCTGCGACAAACTCATGCAAGAGTGGGCAAGCGTGCTTGCATTAAACAAGCGCGTTATGCGCATGCTGGCCAGATGAAGAGAGCAAGAAAAGAATTTAAGAAAGTGAAATCTTACTTAGGGCGTGTAACACGAGAAATTTGCAGAAAAATAGATTTAAGCAAAGATCCGGAACTTTTATTTTTAATTTCGCAAGCTGAACAATTATTACGACAGGAAAAAAATACGCCTAAAAAATTATACAGTCTTCACGCGCCGGAAGTGGAATGTATTGCAAAAGGAAAGGCTCATAAACGCTATGAGTTTGGCTGTAAAGTTTCTTTAGTAACTACATGTGTAGAACCATGGGTACTTTCAGTTATAGCGCATCATGATAATCCGTATGATGGTGCGACACTAAAAGAATGCTTGAATAAAGCAGAAGAAAATTCAAAAAATAAAATTGAATATGCTTTTGCGGATAAAGGTTATAAGGGTAAAGAGCACCACCCTGAAGGAATTAAAATTTTCATATCTGGCAAAAAAAATCTACCCAAGACATTTAAAAAATTATTAAAGGGAAGGTCAGGGATTGAACCTATTATTGGACATTTGAAGGAGGATCATAGGTTAAGTCGCAATTATTTGCTGGGTAAAGTCGGAGATAAAGTTAATGCAATTTTATCCGGCTGTGCTTTCAATCTTAGAAAAATAATGAGATTAATGATAATTAACGAGCCTTGTTTGGCATGAATATTTCAGGGCCGACTAACTACTCACTCGTCGTTGCGAGGAGCGTTTTTTGCGACGAAGCAATTGTAAGAATGCTAACTGGATTGCTTCAACCCGCAAAAAACGCGGGTTTCGCAATGACGCCGGGTGAGTAGTTACGTTTGATCATGATGTTACAACATGCTCTCCTTGATACACGAGCCTATCAACCTAAAATGTAAATTATTTAGTCGTGTCACTTTCTTTATCGATAGCACGGTATAAATGATTTCATACATCTTTGACTTTAATATATGTCTCATCCATTCTCCAGCTACTGGCGATTTTCTTTTTGTGATTTTTTCTAAATTCATTTTCTAATAATGGAGCATATCCAATGATTCAGCGATCAAGTGTTGAATGATCTACTTTAGTTCCACGCTCTAGCATTATTTCTTCGATGTCACGATAGCTTAGTGAATAGCAGAGATACCACAACGAACAACCAACAAAATGACCTCTTTCAAGAAATGCTCGCCTTTAAAGCTAATCACTGATTAAACGCCAGACAATAATTAGCTTGCTAATTTTAGCAAGCTACCATTGAGGTTGCGACACAGCCAGAATATAGGCGGTTATTGCACTGCGCTGGTAAATCCCCAAATAACTAATGGATTGGCAATGATAATAATTAATAATTGCAAAATAATTAAGGCAGGAATAGGTGTGACATCAAAACCACTCACAGAGGGAATGCAACGCTTCAGTGGTCGCATGATGGGTGAGGTGAATTCATCTAATGCCATATTGAGCGGTGATCCTGGTTGTACCCAACTTAAAAGCGCTTGGAATAAAACGGTGTAAAAGAAAACTTGCAGCGTGAGTTTGAGCGCATCGCCAATTGCCAAAACAATTAATCCTGCAATACCGTGAAATGAAAACGGGAGGGTAAAGATACAAATCCATTTGATGATTTCGAGCAAAAGAATGAGTGTGATGGTGGCAAATTCAATACCATGATAATCACGGATTAATTTTTTCATGGGTCGAATAATGAAGCTGGTGAGTTTAACAATGAGTTGTGTAAGAGGATTCGCCATGTAGCTGGAACCCGTCCAAGCAAAAATTGCTCGCATAATCAGGATAGCTAAATAAATATTAAAGATGGTCGCAATTAAACCTGCTAATCCTTGTAAAATGACAACAGACATTTTTTTCTCCTTAAAATTTTCCAGCTAATTCTTCAGATCGAAGTTTGCCAGCTTCTAACGCATTTTTAAATAAATCCGAAATATGACTTTTTTCTAACACAGAAATCGCTCTTTCGGTAGTCCCCCCCGGGGAAGTGACTTGATGTCGCAATTCAGTCAGTGATTGGCCACTTTCGATGGCGATTCGTGCGGCACCTAAGGCGGTCTGCAAAATAAGTAAACGAGCAATTTCTTTTTCAAGACCTAATTGTTCGGCTGCTTTTTGTAGTGCTTCCATCACAAGGAAAAAGTATGCAGGCCCACTGCCAGAAAGCGCAGTGACCGTATCCATGAGCTGTTCGTCAGTTAGCCATACAATAATACCAACGGCTCGCAAAATGGATTCGGCAAGATTGCGTTGTTCTCTTGTCACAGATGAGTTTGCGTACAAAGCGGTTGCACCGCAACCAATGAGTGCGGGTGTATTAGGCATAGCGCGAACGATTGCTAAATGAGTATTTCCTAGCCAATGAGCAATCGCTTCTTCGCGGATGCCCGCAGCAATCGAAATAATCAATGGCTTGCGCGCTTGAAACGTGTTGGCAAGATGACGTACTACATTTTCAAAAATTTGCGGTTTCACTGCCAATATAACGACGTCTGCTAAGTGGGTTGCCTTGATGTTGTCAGTTGTTGTTTGCACACCCAATGTTTTTTGGATGTGTGCTAATTTTTCTTCACTGAGATCACAAGCCCACAATTTGTCAGCGGGATGACCATCTTTAATCAATCCACCGATAATACTGCTGCCCATGTTGCCAGCGCCAATGACCGTAATGGTGGCTGTCATTTTATTAAAATGCTCCATAATGATTATGGCTATTTTGTATTTGCGGAGAGCGAGAAGCAAGCAGAGAATCTAAAAAACAGAGGGACGCGTCTATTCGAAATAGCTTATTTCTGACTGACCTTCTGTTGACTCTTCAACAAACTGAATAAATTTTCGTATCGATTGTGAGGGCTCCAGGCATACCACCCATCAGCACCGGCTTCTTCAACGGCTTGAAGTTGTGCTTTGATATAACTTAATTTCTTTTCGCGAGACATCGGATAGTGATAATTCGACAGTTCGATATAAGCATACATTTTGATGGGCATGTCATCGGCAAATTGATCTTGAATTAATGTCAGCGATGAATAGACCGTTTCATAGGGTCTCGCATAATGAAATGCAAAGGGTTGGTAATGCGATGGATAAACCATGGGGCAAATGGCATCGACACTTTGGGAGAATAGTTTTATGTTTTGGCCGATATATTTTGATTCACCAAAACTCGCGACGCCAAAAACATCCACTTGCAGTGGTATGTTTTGCCCCGAAGATGAGAGCTTGTTTTTATACCATTGAATGATTTTTAAAATATTTTTAGCATTTTCAGCAGAAGGTTTTTGTTTTGTATTGTAGCGAATATAATCCAATTGTATTTGACTCGCGCCCCACTCAACGGCTTGTTTGACTAAAACATATTTACGCTGCCAAATAGCCGGGTCTTGTACGTCAGACGCTGTTGCACCACCCGGGAACATGACGATTCTTGCCACATAATGAATTTGATTTTCTTTCAGTAAGGCTAGGTTTTGTTGATATTTTTTCGAAGGTTTATCGAGGTCAACCACGAAAGTATTAATGCCGGCTTCTTGGGCATGCTTGATTAAGTAATTGAGAAAAGAAGTATTTTCCAGCGTATATTGGGTCAAATAAATTCCCTTGATGCCCTCAGCATGGATGAGAGGAGATAAGAGTAGCGATAGAAATAGAAGTGACACTCCCCCTAGCCTATTTTTATTCATGTCGGCCTTTCCTCAAGTATGTCCCTATGAGTTTAGTTATACCCTAAATTGGAGGCTTCTAATTGTGGTATAATTCGGAAATTATTAAGGGGATGAGGGGTGCCAAAAAGCAGTACCAATCCGCACTAGCGTTGATCCTTCCGCAATGGCCGCTTCCATATCTTGAGACATACCCATTGATAACGTATCAAATGAAAAACCAAGTTGACGTAAATGGTGCCACAAATCTGACAACTTGCGATAGGCTTCACGTTGCTCATCAAACTGGATGCGTTTTGCAGGAATCGTCATCAAACCGCGTAAACGAAGACGAGGTAAATCCAAGCAATTTTTCGCAAGTATTTCCACTTCATCGACCATGACGCCTGATTTTGTAGCTTCTTCGCTGATGTTCACTTCAATACAAATGTTGAGTGGCGAAAGATGTGAGGGACGTTGCTCATTTAATCGTTTTGCAATTTTCAGGCTATCGACACTCTGCACCCAAGTAAAATTTTCAGCAATCTTGCGGGTTTTATTACTTTGGATCGGTCCAATAAAATGCCATTCAATGTTAGGAAGCGCTGCTATTTTAGGTAAGGCTTCTTGCAAATAATTTTCACCAAAGCAAGATTGACCTGCCTCCCAGGCTTCTTTGATTTTATCGAGTGATTGCCCCTTACTGGCGATGAGTAAACTCACCGAGTTCGGATTTCGTTGATAGATTTTTTCAATCTCTGTGATGCGTTGATAAAGCGTAATGAGTTGATTTTTAATGGATATCATAAGCAGGCTTAGCCAAATGCTGTCATTTCAGGTATTTTAACTATATCCGGACGCAGAAAGCGAATTCTTCATGGATGAGGCGCTATCATGGGTAATGTCACCTTTTCCCATCAAATTCGAATTGAAACAGTTAAATTACTTTATCAACAAATCAGATTGGTTATTTGGGCTGAATCGATAGCTGCCATCGATTTGACAGCCGTTTTATGGAATGCTAGCAATCCTTATTTATTGGCAGGCTGGCTCGCCTTTAATTTAATTTTTTGTGGCTTTGCTCGTCATCTCTTAGTATTTTTTTTTCATAAGGCTATTCGTGCGCAACCGCTGACTGATGAAAAGGCACGATGGTGGTTAATTTGGTTTAGCATCGGAGTTTTTTTGTCCGGAATGAGCTGGGGTGCGACGGGTTCGATTTTGTTATTGAAAAATGACATGGCGCGCCAAATGTTTACCATATTTTTATTAATTGGTGTGACAGCGGGTGCTAACCCATTTTATTCTCCCATTTTTCGTGTCTATATTCTTTTTCTAGTTCCCGCATTTTTACCTTTTGCTTCTTGGTTAATGCTCCAAGGAAATATTTTTATCATGTTAGGCGTACTTGCGATTATTTATATTTTTATTATGTCGCTTGCTTCTTACTATGCTTCCAATGTTATTTCCACTTCCTTGCGTTTGCGTTTTGAAAATAATGGGTTAGTAGAAGAATTAGTGGGGACAATGAATGCGTTAGAAAAACGCACACGAGAATTAGAAAAATCGTTATCCCTGGTGAAGGCAACACTCGAATCATCAACCGATGGCATTTTGGTGATTGATTCAAAAAATAAAATCGATGATTTTAATCAAAAATTAATCGAAATGTGGAAATTACCTCCGAATATTCTTGGGCAGGGTGTTGTTGAAACGTTTAATGAAATTATTTGCGATCAATTAATGAATTCAAAGAATTTTATTAAAAAATTTGAAACAGGTACGAATGATTTAATCGAAAATATGGACGAAATACTTTTTAAAGATGGTCGAATTTTTGAATGTTATTCACGGCCCCAATGTATTGGTGAAATGATGGTGGGTCGTGTCTTTGGTTTTCGTGATGTAACAGAAAGAAAATTGATGGAATCAAAATTATTTTATCAAGCTAATTTTGACTCATTGACGGGATTACCCAATCGCACATTAGTATTGGATCGTATTTCTCAAGCAATTGCATTTGCAAGACGTGAAAAATTAAAAGTCGCGATTCTTTTTTTGGACTTAGATCAATTTAAATTAGTGAATGACACCTTGGGCCATAGTTTGGGTGATAACTTATTGAAAGCCGTGGCGGAACGTTTACTAACCTGTGTTAGAAAAAATGATACCGTGTCACGACAAGGCGGCGACGAGTTTCTTATTACCATTACATCGTTAAAAAACGAATCGGATGCGATTGTGGTGACACGTAAGTGTTTAGATGTGTTACGAGAACCATTTTTTATTGATGGGCATAAAATTATTGTTACGATCAGTATCGGCATTAGCACGTATCCAGACAATGCGTTAGATGCAGAAACACTTATTCGTAATGCAGATATTGCGATGTACAAGGCAAAAGAATTAGGTCGAAATAATTTTCAATTTTATACGCATGAGATGAATGAAAAAATATTATATCGTTTAAAAATGGAAAATGATTTACGCGAAGCGTTGGATGCATCTGACCAGATTTTTATTGTCTATCAACCCATTGTCAGCTTAACGTCAGGTCGCGTTGTTTCATTGGAAGCATTGTTGCGATGGAATCACCCCGAGCGTGGAATGATCGAGCCGTCTGAGTTTATTCTGATTGCAGAACAGAGCGGCATGATTATGCGCGTGGGCGAATGGGTATTGAGAGCGGCTTGTTTGCAAGTGAAGGCGTGGCAAAAAAGAGGTTTTGCCGATTTTAAAATATCGATCAATGTATCCATGCAGCAATTTAGGCAGGTGGATTTCTTCGAACAAATAAGTCAAATGTTGCATGAAATAAATTTAGATCCCCACTTTCTTGTATTAGAGTTAACAGAAAATAGTCTCATGGAAGATATGAAAAAAAGCATCCCATTATTAAATAAGTTAAAGTCAATCGGTATTTCTATTGTGATTGATGACTTCGGTGTTGGTTATTCAAGTTTGAATTATTTAAAACGGTTGCCGGTTGATAAAGTCAAAATAGATCGTTCCTTTATCATGGATATTCCTCACGATACGGATGATGTTGCCATTACTTCGGCTATTTTGGCGATGGCAAAAAATTTAAACATTAAGGTGATTGCAGAAGGAGTAGAAAACATAGCGCAATTGAAATTTTTAATTGAACATCAGTGTGATGAAATTCAAGGATTCTATTTTTCTAACCCGCTAACAGTTGATATGTGTGCGCAATTATTTGCTGAGAATAAAAGATGGTCGGTGCCGACGAGCAGCTAAACGGCGACGACCATCTTAATTAACGATTAGCTTTCGATTTTAGGGCCTGCTTGTCTAATCGCATCACTGACCTGAAACCGTTTAAAATTCTCGGCAAATTGTTTCATTAAGAGACGTGCGTTGACATCGTGTGCTTGTTGATCTTTCCATGCTTTTTGTGGATTTAACAAACGTGTTTCAACATTTTCAACTTCAAGTGGAATGTCTAAATCAAATCCAGGCAATTTTTCATAACGTGCGTTTGTTAATTTTCCGCTTACAATCGCGGTGACAATCGCGCGTGTGGTGGGAATAGAAAATCGCTGGCCACCTTCTCCATGCGCACCACCGGTCCAACCTGTATTCACTAAATATACTTGGGTGGGATGATGACGTAATCGTTTCATCAATAATTCGGCATAAGCAGCGGGAGGCCGAGGAAAGAAAGGAGCACCAAAACACGTACTAAAGGTAGGTTTAATACCACTTCCCTGCCCGACTTCTGTGCTGCCAACTAGCGCGGTGTAGCCGCTTAAAAAATAATAAGCCGCTTGTTCAGGTGTGAGTCGTGCAATGGGAGGTAATACACCATACAAATCACAAGTTAAAAATAAAATGGCATGCGGTTGTTGACCAGCATTTTTTTCAACGCGTTGTGGAATGAATTCGCGTGGATAAGCCGCACGAGTGTTTTGTGTGAGGCTGGCATCAGCATAGCGAGGTTCTTTGGTAACAGGATCTAACACAACATTTTCAATGACGGAGCCGTAGCGTATCGCATTCCAAATTAAAGGCTCGCGTTCTTGTGAAAGGTCGATACATTTTGCATAACAGCCGCCTTCGAAGTTGAAGACACCTTCTTCGCCCCAACCATGTTCGTCATCACCAATGAGAAAGCGGTCTGGATCAGCTGATAAAGTTGTTTTACCCGTGCCAGATAAACCAAAAAATAAAGCGGTATCCCCTTCCTTGCCCACGTTTGCAGCGCAATGCATTGGCAAAATATCGTGTTGTGGCAGAATAAAATTGAGCACCGAAAACATGGCTTTTTTCATTTCACCTGCATAATACGTGCCACAAATAAGAATGCGTCGTTTGCTAAAATTTAATATGACGGCTGCATCACTATTCACGCCATCTTGCGCAGGATTTGGTTTAAATCCGGGAACACTTAAAATGGTCCACTGATTCGGTAAGCGTGTTGCCGTTGGTTTT
>CAYTKY010000035.1:0-19524 GCA_964438435.1 uncultured Coxiellaceae bacterium
TCTTTTGATGGTTAATTCTATCAAATTTGGTGTCTACTGAATCGGGGTCAGATCAGTATCAAGTGAAGCTGTATGGTACTTCATTGGCTTTAGGGCTCGAGGGTAATAACGAAGTTAATGAGAATAAAGAAACTGTGTATCGTTTTGCTAGTATAGTAGAGAAAAAACCTGATTTTAAAATTCTTAAAAATAAAGAGCAGGCTTATAGTTTTGTTATTGCTAATGAAGCTCCGTCAGTATTTGCTGCGGGTGAAATTTTTATTCAATCTATTAAAGGACAGCAGGAAAAATACATCACTGCAGGTGATACGTTTACTATTGCTAAAATCAATGATAAATCAGGTGGCTATAATTTATTATATTCAAATCAACAATCAAGTGAAAAAGTTGATAATGAAACATATAGCAAATCAATTGAAAACGTATTTGGAAAGGTTGGTTTACCTTTTCCTAAATTTCAGCCTTATCAAGGAGAAGAGAAGCGAATTGATCAAACGAATTCGGCTGATAGTTTGTCTTCTGCAAATGATTCAGATACAAGTCTAAGTTATTCCTCTGATACATTATTTTCATCTCAGTCAAATACGAATCATAATCAAATAGATGATGATAAGGGTTTAAGGAAAGAATTCGGTTTGAAATAGAGCCAATCTCCCCGTTAATTGCCCTTTGAAGGGCAATTAACGGATTAATATCTTTCGCACGATTAACTTCGAACATTTAAATTCAGTATCAACGTGCTTAACTGTTTTATCAAATACAAGATTAATTTGTGTGTATCGCTCGTGTCGTTTTTCGGATGGTTTTTCTAAAAAATTGAAAAAAACTAATTGGGATAATATAATTTAAATTTTAATCAACATAGATGATCCCAGTGTCACGTTGTATGTTTTTGTTTGCGCTGAAAATTCTTCTTTTATTCGCGCAAATTCTTCTCTAATAGAATTGGTATGATTTGTTGCCATTTATTCAAGGAGCTATTATGAAAAAAATATTGTTAGGATTTGTTTTAACCCTCGGTTTTTCTTCAGCTGTGTTTGCAATTGAAGCGCCTGAAAGTGCTGCATTGCATCACAAACAATGCATTATTGATGTTGCTCAGATGAGAGAGCAAATTCAACAATATGGATCCATTACAACACAAAATGGTTCGGCTCGGTTCACTGCTGTTAGTAGAGTGGCTTATCACCATGAGCAATGTGTTGCGACTGGGTTTTCTTATGGTGGTTACGTTTGCGATATTCAATGGGTACCTTCGGTTTGGGGGACTACTTTTAGGTGTGATGCTTAGTTATTTTTTGTATTTCATTTTTAATAAAAGAGCGATATTCAAAACATTCATGCCAAAAATAGTTGGCATGAATGTTTTTAGCATAATTAATTCTCAGTGCGGTTGTTATCGAGGGTTCAACTAAATGAAATTTATTCGATTTTTAATAACAATCGTCACTCTTAATGCAACTCCAACAAGCGGCGCATTCTCTTTCACGGGAAGAGCAGATGTTACAAATCGGATCGCAACGATGAAAAATTCGCGGACCGCAATTGGCATTGTCATAATACCGATGTTGGTAATCTAAGGCATATCCGCATTGTTTTTCTACTTTCGGCATGCACCCTGTTAATGCCAAGAATATGCTAGTACTTAATAAGATTGATATTTTTTTCATATAATCACCTCTCCTTGGCAAATGATAGCATTGTGATATCTCTTAATTTAAATAATAGCATAGTGCTATTTCATCATAAAAAATAAAATTTTTATAAAATTGAGTAACTTGTCGCAAGAAAACACGCAACCCTCATAAAGCTGCTAAAATAGAAAATATGTTTAGGGAAGAAAATCATCATGAATGATCATCGAGATGCTGATCAGCATTTTCAAAAAATGAAAATTTTAATCGCAGATGATGATGCTCCTACGCGTATTTTATTGCGAGCTGCCATTTCTCAATGGAATTATCAAGCCATTGAAGCGAAAGATGGTGAAGAAGCCTGGGAAGTGATGCAAAAGCCTGATGCGCCTCGATTGCTTATTTTAGATTGGTTAATGCCAAAGCTCGATGGTGTTGCGTTATGCGAACGCATTAAACGTGAATCGACTTCTTATCAATATATTATTCTTCTCACACAACAAACCGGTACAACTAATATTATTAAAGGTCTTGAAGCCGGCGCTGATGAGTTTTTATCAAAACCATTTAATATGGTTGAATTGCGCAGTCGCTTAGCGGTGGGTGCACGCATTGTCAAATATGAAAATTCATTAGCAGTGAGCAATGATAAAGTTAAAAATTGTGCATTACTTCTTAATCAATTTAGCCAATCATTAAAATCTGTTTCACAACAAATTTCAAATCTCATTGAATTTTCAACGGGATTGTCATCTGCCGATAAAAATTCTTTTTCTGAAAAAGTGACGGAAATTAATAACACACTTAGCACGGCGATCGATACAATCCATGCTTTTTCAGATAATAAAGATGGGGAAACGCCGAAATGACGATGAGTGTTCTTGGGGCTAATTCATATTGGGCGAATGGCATTGCAAAAACAGCCAGTGGTATCGTCATTGTTTTTAGTAGCCTTGTTTTAATTGGCTGGGTTTTTTATTTTTGGTTCCCTCCTTACATAATAGATTATTTGGTGAACGTCAAACCCAACAGCGCTTTTTGTGCTTTTTTAAGTGGAATTGCGGTTTGGAAATTGGTAGATATGACCAAACCTAAAATGAGCTACATTATCGATATTTGTTCGGCGATTGTTTTTCTAATAGGTATGCTTACTTTATTCGAATATTTTTTCAATATTGATTTGGGTATCGATCAAGGGTTGTTTAGGCAGCCGCTCGTTGAAACATATGATATTTTCCCGCCTGGTCGAATGTCACCTATGTCTGCGGTTAGTTATGCGCTTATCGGATTAACGCTTTTTTTATTAGATAAAGTGATTGTGAGTTATCGTGTTTGCCAATTATTTATTTTTCTAGTCATTTTTTTTTCGTTTTTTTCATTCTTAGCGCACATTTATAAAATCAATGTGTCATCTAATTTTTTAGGTATTGATCGCTACTCGCAAATGTCGATCGTGAATATCATCATTTTTCTTTTGTTAAGTATCGGGATTGTTTTTTCTCGACCTTATCAAGGTATTCCTTCGATTATTATCAGCGAAGATAGTGGTGGATTGTTGTCACGTCGCTTAATTCCTCCGGCAATCGTTTTGCCTATTATATTAGGCTATTTAGGTTTGTTAGGGATTGGCGGAAAAATTTATGCAGCTGAGTTGGGTATTTCTTTGTTGGTTATGGGGACGGTTATTTTCTTTGTTGCACTTATTTTAATTAATGCCGCGTTGCTCGATAAAGTGGATATTGAAAGACGCCGGATTGAACAAGCATTGAAATTCAATCAAGTACAATTGCAGGCTATTTTAGATAATACCACCTCGATTATTTATATTTATGATATCGAAGATAAATATTTGCTGATCAATAAACAATTCGAGCGCGTTTTTAAAAAATCACCGACAGAAATTATTGGTAAAAATATTGATACTGTTTTTTCGAAAAGGGCAGTTAATACTATTCTGGATACCAACGAACGAATTATTCAAGCTAAGTTACCCTTAGCGATCGAAGAAGTGATTACGGATGATGTTGGTGAAAAAATTTATCTCTCTAATAAATTTGCTTTAATTAATGATCATGGAATTGCGTATGCGATTGGTTGTATTTCAACTGATATCACTGAAATAAAACAAATCCAATCTGTTTTGAAAGAAAGTAAAGAGCGTTTGGATTTGGCTTTGAAATCAGCGCAAGCCGGTGCTTGGAGTTGGGATGTGCCGAAAGATGTTATCGTATGGGATGATTATATGTATCAATTGTTCGGCATCAAACAGAATGTTTTTATTGGGCAATATGCTGCCGTTATGAATTTGGTTCATCCCGATGATCGAAAATTATTAGAGGAAAGCATTGAGAAAGCATTGAAAGAAGATATTGAATATGATGTTGAATTTCGCATTATTAAACCGGATCATTCAATTCGTTACTTGTCAGAAAAAGGAAAAGTTTATCGCGATCGTGAGGGTCGTCCCATTCGAATGACAGGTGTGTGTTGGGATGTGACGCAGCGTAAATTGGTTGAACAAGAATTGATTCGCGCCAAAGAGATGGCGGAAAATTTAGCTGAACAAGCATCGCAATCTAGTCGAGCAAAAAGTGCATTTTTAGCCGCCATGAGCCATGAAATTCGCACTCCCTTGAACGGTGTGATTGGGATGACCAATTTATTGTTGGATACGGAATTAAATGCGGAACAGCGTGAGTATGTCGAAACGATTCGAATTTCAGGTGAGGCTTTATTATCTGTGATCAATGATATTTTGGATTTTTCTAAAATTGAATCTGAGCGAATGGAATTAGAATATTCAGATTTTAGTTTGCATGCTTTAATTGAGGAAACAGTCGATATTTTTGCTGCGCAAGTGCATCGCAAAGGCGTGGCCCTTGGTGCCTATATTGAGCCAGGGACACCTGAGTGGTTGAATGGGGATTCTGCGCGTATTCGGCAAGTGCTCACAAATATTTTAGGAAATGCGTCTAAGTTTACTGAAAAAGGTGAAATTGGAATTAAGATACGTGAAGTGAAAGATCAAGAAAATAATTTAGATCGAGAGGTGACGCTGCTCTTTGAAATCACTGATACAGGAATTGGTATCACACCGGAAGTTCGTTCGCATTTATTTCAACCCTTCTCGCAAGGAGATTCATCGACTTCACGTAAATATGGTGGTACGGGATTGGGGCTCGCTATTTCAAAACGATTAGTTGAAATGATGGGCGGAGCAATCGATGTGGAAAGTTTAATGACGCACGGCAGTCATTTTTGGTTTACGATCAAATTAAGACGTTGTGAAGCAACACCCATTAAGGTGGAATATAAACTCATCAAAGAATTTCGCGGTATACGTATTTTGTGTGTGGATGATAATAGTATTAATCGCGAAGTCATTCAACGACAAACGGATGCTTGGCAAATGCGTTGTGATTTGGCGAGCAATGCAGCAGAAGCATTATCCATGATCAAGAAAGCAACCCTATCTCAAGATCCTTATGCCGTTGCACTCATCGATTATATTATGCCGGGGATGACAGGCATTGAATTGGTGCAAATCATTCGCCAATTAAAGGATATTGCAACTACTCGTGTTGTTATTTTATCTCCACTGGGATCTAGTTTTAGTCCCGCTGAATTAAAAGAATTAAATATTTTAGCGAGTCTTACAAAACCGATTCATCCAACAAAACTTTATGAAGTGTTGGTGAATATTCTCAAAAAATCGGAAATAATTTCAAAAGCTTCCTCTGAAGAGGTGGAAGAAAATCAATCCGTTTCTGCGCCTGCTGCTCTAATAGAAAAGAAAGAAGAAACAAAAAATTTCCGAATTCTGTTAGCAGAAGATCATCCTGTTAATCAACAATTGGCTATCCGTGTTTTAACGAAATTAGGTTATCGAGTCGATGCGGTTGGCGATGGAGTGGAAGCACTGAATGCATTGAATAAAATGCATTACGATTTAATTTTAATGGATTGCCAGATGCCGAAAATGGATGGTTATGCTGCAGCAGAAAGAATTCGTCAATTAGAAAAAGAGAGTAAGCAACATATTCCAATTATTGCAATGACAGCGCATGCCTTAAAGGGAGATAGAGAAAAATGTTTGTTAGCGGGGATGGATGATTATATTTCTAAACCGTTTGTCATCAAGACATTATCAAATATGCTGGAACGCTGGTTGAGTGACAAACAAGGGATGCCTTCTGAGCAAGAAGAAAAATCGATTGATTCGAGTGGTGTGACTGAGGAAATTGCGGATGTCGACATGGAGCGTATTAAAGATATTTTTGGTGATGACGCCGAAGCAATTAAGGAATTTATTAATATTTTTATTTCATCAAGCACGGTTTTATTACAAGAATTGAAAGAAGCTGTTAAGGGTCATGACAAGAAATTAGCAAAAGAACATTTTCATCGATTAAAAGGCTCTTCTGGAAATGGTGGATTTATGAAGATTCATAAATTATGCATAGAAGCAGAAGAAAAAATTGAACAAGATGAGTGGCGTGTGGCAGCTGAGTTATATGAAGCAATTGTGTATTTTTTTAATATTATCCAGGCGGAAGCTACAAAACGATTTGGGTCTCTAAATTAAGGTCTGTTGAACGTGCTGGCACGGTGGACGTAAATCGTGATCTCGTTTGTTTTTTGCAAGACTTTCTGATTTTGATCGATGATTGCTGCAAATAATTTATGAGTGCCACGTTCTAAGATATTAATGTTCAAGCTGGTACTTTCGTTCGGCGCACCCCACATTGTTCCATCTAGGAATAATTGAATTTTGTCTCCTTTGCGTAGCACGGGATCAATGCTCACTTGTATCGGAATGATCGGTTGGTTTTGGATTGTATCTTGATCTTTTGGGGAAATTATCACAAATTTTTTATAAGGCGCTATTCTGTCGATTGAAACTTTTTGATCCAAAGAAGTGGCGAATTCTTCGGTTTTATTTTCCGAGGCTGATTTTTTACTTGTTGTTGTTGATGGTGGTGCAACGATAGCGGCATTATTTTTTAAAGGAGTATCAGAATAAATAACGTTACCTTGTTCATCTTTTTGTATGTAAATATCTGCAAAAATAGTCGATGAGTAAACCAATAAAAATAAAATGAAAAAATTATGTTTCATTTTGCCCTCTATATAATGGCTGCTGAATTTTGTGGATCAATACCCGCTACGCGTGTGACTAATTGAACAGATTGCGAAGCGCCATAACGGTCAGACCAGCTGACCGTTACATCAATATTTTTGTAAGTCGGATTAGTGTAGGATGTCACTGTCCATCTAATAGTATACGTTGCGGTTACTCCTGTAAAAGTTGAAGAGCCTGATGCAATACTTTGATAAGAAGTATAACCCGTTGTATTGTTCAACACTTGAAAGTCACATAATGTTTCTATTTGTTTAACGGCAAGATTCATTGCGGTGCTTTTTTGTTGCATCAAGCTATTGTTAAAAGCTAAATAATTTTGAAATTTTACTAGACCAGTGACGCAAATGCCCATGATAAGCAATGTTAGCATCGCTTCAATTAACGTCTGACCGTTTATTTTTTTAACCAATAAATAAAGCATTAAAAATCCTTCCAGCTACCCGGAACTTTAGCATAATAAATCAGTCCACTTGATTTTTGTAAGTTACTGATGATGGTTGAATTGTAAGAAATTTGTGAACTACCTTTTAACTCAATTTCATCTGATTCGCCGACTGCTACCGATCCAATAATGCGGACATTTCCGGTTTCTTCAACCGTGGCATCGCCTGTTACAAATAACATGCCATAAAGAACAACGGTTCCTGATAATTTAATATTGCCATTCACGATTAATAAAACAGGAGCTGTAGCCGAGCCAATCACGGTTGCGCCACTCAACTGTGCAGATCCGCCGGTTTGATCGATCCAAATAGATGTCCCGGTCATTCCATTGAGCGTACTGCTATATTGTTTGTTTGAGCTGGCCGTATAGTAATGCCCAATTTGATTTTTCACGGCATTACTTGTGACGCCGAAAACAGAAGCAAAATAATCATTTTCTGACATATTCGCCAGGGTTGTATTGTTTTGTTCGATATCACTTCCCATCGAAGAAGATGTTGAGCCGCCCGATGACGTAATGGTTCGTGCCGATCCTGAAATATTAACACCGGCTCCTGACTGAATGGTTTTATTCGATTCTAAGTTGACCACTTGAGCGCTGCCTGATAGCGATACACTTCCTAAGCTTTGCAAAGGGACGTTAGGTGGATTCGATAAAAGCGAGCCTCGCTGTACATCTTGTTTGATAACGCGTGTTGATGAGCCATCGTCACTTGTTCCTGTCGATGTGATGCGAATTAATTGGTAGTTATAAGCGATCGGGTTTGTGTAAGTGATCGTGAATTTACTATTATTTGCTAGCGTCACATTAGACGTATTGCTATCGGAATAAGAAACTAAATAACCATTCACCGGATTTGCTAAAATAGTGGCATTATTTTGTTTGAGATAACTAATCCCAAATTCCAATCCTGCTTCTGCTGCTTCATAGGCTTGATTATTTCTATTTAAATTGGTCAGCGCCTTGTCTTGCACAAGGCTGTAATTCGCAGAAAAAAACACAAGTAACGTAATGATCACTAGTAACACTAATGTCATGACTAAGGTTGCAGCGCCGCGTTTTTTAGGGAATAAATTTATCATTTTGCACCTTGATATGTTGCGTTAATGTTTTAGTAACGCTCGTATCACTCTTTAATCGTCCTGTTAAGGTGATATCAACGCTACGCATCGTCATGCCGATACTTCCAGGCCCTGTGTTGATTGTTTTTGTTGTGATTGCAAAATTAAGAGTTGTAATCTCAATGGTATTGGTGTCTGTCATTACTTCCCAATTTGTTGCGGTGCAATTAAAGGTAGCACCTGGCGGTCTTGCTTCTATCGCTTGATTGTTAAGACGATAACCATAGCGTTCGTCATCATAACTATTGCTAATGGCCGGCAATGAATTATTTCCATCTTTATCATAGGCGAATAAAATACAATTATTATTGACGGTTGTCATATCAACGCTTGATGCCATAAACGGATTATTATTTTGTCCTGTTCCCACGTCAGAATAAGCATTATTCCAAAAACCTGCTCGACGAATATTGCTGGACATTAAATATAATGCGGATTCCAATTGGTAGTTAAGCCGATTGATTTGTATGGTTTTTCGATAATGATTAATATTGGAAAGAAATAATAAAATTAAGCCGGCTGCTAAAAATAAATTAATGACTAAAGCAACCATCAGTTCTGTAAAAGTAAAGCCTTGTTGGTGGATCCGTCTTTTAATTAACATCCAGTGTACCCTGTCAATCCTGTTGCACACATTTGTAAATTTCCTAATCGACTGATGCTGATCTTAATTAAGCTTGATTGTCCATATAAAGTAAAAGTCACGCTGCCACTGGCATTCGCCATTCCCTGTGCTCCATCAAAATAAACGGCATTATTTGTTAATCCGGTGGTTGATAAGCTTAGTACCTGGGTTGCTGATGCAGCCGTTGCTCCCAAGGTGCAATTGTTTGCAATGGTGCAATCGCAATTACTCGCGACATTGACGCCGTAACACCAATTGTCGCCTGTGGAGAAAGAAACATAGATGAGACTATTACGTTTGATGGCTTCCGTGCGTGCGTATTGCAATGTTGCAAATAATTGTTCGGCGGCTGTTGTTAAACGATAGCGACTCGTGAGGCTAAGGAAAAGCGCGATTGATCCGATGCTTAATATGACGACTATCAATAAAGTAACGATCATTTCAATGAATGTGAATCCTTCATTCTTGATTTTCAAGCGCTGATACCCCATATCATCCATATATGGTAGTATATCCGGATGGCGAGCCTTCAGCTACCTGCGTTGATGGAGAGCCTTAATTTACAAGGAGCCGTAACGTTGTTGCGCGATCTTAAGGAAAAGATTCAACTTTCTTATCAAGCATGGAAAGAAAGAAATCTTCATCAGTTAATTGGTTTAGATATCAATGCGGATTCTATTAAATTTTTACAAATCGATTCCTCAGAAACGCCTTATAAAGTCGAACATTTATCGAAAAAACCAATGCAACCCGGTTTTATTGTTAAAGATGAGATTAAACATGTAGAAGAAATCGCAACGCTTTTGCGGGAAATTTTACGTGAAACAGAATCCAATATCAAAGCAGTCGCTATGGCTATTCCGCGTGCTTTAGCCATTACTAAATCAGTGATGATCGATGGTCGTGGTTTAACAGAAGATGAAATTGAATCACGCGCCTGGATTGAAGCATCTCGTTGTTTTCCTGATTTAGTGGGCGATATTTATTTAGATTTTGTTGTCGTCGGTTCAGCTCAACAAGATGCATCACAATTAGAATTAATGTTGGTTGCTTGTCGAAAGGATCATATTAAACCTTATTTGGAAATATTAAATTTAGCAGGATTGAAGGCGGAAATTGTTGATTTAAATTCTTATGCATTAGAAAGAACATTGTCATTAGTTCTTTCTCCTCAAACAACAGAAACCATTGCATTGTTAAATTTAAATATTGATGTTACTTCCTTGATTGTAGAGCAGCAAAAAAAATTAATTCATGCACATGACCAACCTTATGATGGCGGACATTTATTGCAACAAATCAATGCTTATCTTAAGCAAAAAGGATTGGAAAGTGTTGCACATGAAGCGGATTTGTTAGCGGATTTAGAATATTTGAATATTTTTAAAATGAATCTCACTGCTCATTTGCGTCATATTATGCATTTCTTTTATTCTAGTCGGCCTAATGTCAGTATTCAGAAAATTATTTTGTCGGGTGATTGTGTGACGATTCCAATGATTGCTGCTTTCATTCAGCAAGAAATTGGTACGCCGACAGAAATCGCCAACCCATTCATTAATATGACATTTGCAAAGCATATCGATCAAGCAATTATCAAAAAAGAAGCGCCTACGTTTTCGCAGTGTGTTGGTTTGGCGCTCAGTAAAAACAAGGTGATCGTATGACGCAAATTAATTTACTACCGTGGCGAGAAGAGATTCGAAGGCAAAAGAAAATTCATTTCGCGATACTTATCGGTCTTTTTGTCGGGCTGGGTGTTTTGACAACAGGGTTGTTACATTTTTATTTTCATCAGGTTGTTCGGTATCATGAAAGGCGCAATCAATTTTTGGAAAAAATATTGGATAGTGAATCAGCTAAGTTGATGGATTTAAATAGCAAGAAAAAAGAAAAAATTTTATTAGATAAAAAAATTAATTTTATTATCTCTATTAAAAAAAATGATTTTCAAGTGGTTTCTTTGTTAGATGGATTGGTCAGGCTAATACCAAAAGAAATGATATTAACTAAATTAATACGGGATAAAAATAAAATTACGCTCATTGGGAGAGCGACGGCTTATACGCAAATTACGCAATTGATGGAAAGTATGAGTAAGTCAAATTTATTCTATCAACCCGACTTGACGCAAATTAGTGGTCAAGAAGATCGAAAAGATGAGGGCCGAGATTTTCAATTGCAAGTTGAACAAAGGAATTAATGCATCATGGCGGCTTATCGGTTGAAAACGGTTTATGATTGGCCTATCGCCCTAAGAGGCGTTGTATTTGCAATTGTTTTTGCTGCCACACTTTATGGAGGATATTGGTTAGACCTCTCCCATTTTTTTGATAGTCTTTCTCAACAAAAGCAAAAAGAATTAGATTTAAAGCAGCAGTTAGAATCCACAATGCATAAATCAGCGGTTGCTGAAAATGAGTTGGCTCAATTGCCGATATTAAAAAAGCAGTTAGCTAATTTACAAAAAAATGTGATTCATTATGCTGAATTGCCCAACTTGTTGAAAGATATTCTTAAAATAGGCACGACCCATCACCTTTATTTTACGCTATTTGATCCGGGCGATGAAAACAAAAAGCAACTTTATGCGACTATTCCAATTAAAGTTGTTGCAGTAGGAACTTATCATCAGATCAGTCAATTTATCAGTGGGATTGCTAATATGCCCTGGATTGTTACGATCGGGCCTTTTGCTATTTCTAAAGAGAAACTTGTTACTGAAACAGCGATTGCCAATAGTGGTACTGTCACAGCAGAATTATTGTTGAATGTTTATTATTTTCCGAAGAGTTAGAGACATGTCTAAACAGACCATGAAAATGATTTTTTCTTTTTTGATGATCGCCAGCATGTTCGTTACTTTGAATGCCTGTAATCGGAATGGTGGGCCTAAAGAATTAGAAAAATATGTCGCTTCACTCAAGCAAACGATGATGGCTGAAAAAAAGAAAATGAATAGTCCTACGATGTCCATGCCAGAGCCCGTTGCTTACAAAGCAGAGGGGTTTCGTTCACCTTTTGAAGTCTTGCAGACGACGCCAAAAAAAATAGCCGCAGCAGGATCACCTTTGCAAGCGTATCCATTGAGCATGTTGCAATTTGTGGGAACTGTTTCACAAAATCATATTATTTTTGCTTTTATCATGACACCTGATAAAATGATTTATCAAGCAAGAGAAGGAGATGTGATTGGCGATAGGAATGGCAAAGTCATTAGTATCTTACCCAACCGTCTAAATGTGATGGAAGAAGACAATCAACAAGGACAATCCCCGATACAGCGTGTGGTAACGTTGGAGTTAAAAGATGGGCATTAATTCCACTAACAAGGAATGTAAATTAACTTTGCTTTTGCTGAGATTCATTTTTCTATGTGTCATGGCGATCAGTTGCGTTACCTTCGCGCAAACAACAAAATCAAATAATCCCAGCATCACGAGTTCAGGAAGAATATCTTTTTATTTTCAAAATATCGAAATCAAAACATTGCTCCAACTCATTTCCAAGCATTCGAATTTAAATTTTGTGATCAGTGATACGGTCAAAGGAAACATTACGCTTAATTTGAAAAATGTAACCTGGCGTCAAGCGCTCAGTACGATTTTAAAAACACAGGGTCTTGCTTCTCGTCAAGTGGGGAATGTGATGTACATCAGTACGATTGAGGACATCACCAGTAATGAAACGAAACAAATGCAGGCTGATGATAGCATTGCTAATTTAGCGCCTCTAAAATCAGCTTTTATTCGCTTGAAATATACGAATGCTGCTGATTTGGCTAATTTACTAAAAGGTTCGCAAGGGACTTTGTTGACGGGTCGTGGGCAAGTAGCGGTTGATACACGAACGAACACATTGATTATCCGTGATACAAAACAAAATTTAGCGGATGTTGTTCCGCAAATTTATCGATTAGATATTCCTGCGAGACAAGTATTAATTGAGGCGCGTATTGTGAACATTGATACGAGCTACGAAGAGCAATTAGGTGTTAAATTTGGTATTAGTAATACACGACAATTATCAGGTACGTTAGCGGGTGCTAATCAGTTAGCCCAAGGAACCAGTGTCGCGAATGTTGTACCGTTATCCGATCGATTAAATTTTAATGTGCCTGCTTCTAATATCACGGGTAATGCACCAGGTAGCATTGGTTTGGCTCTTCAACACATCGGCAGTGTTTACTTAGATTTGGAGTTATCAGCATTAGAAGGTGAAAGACACGCGCAAATTATTTCGCGACCGCGTGTTGTTACATCCAATCAAGAAAAAGCAACCATTCAAACCGGTGAAGAAATTCCTTATCAAGAAGCAACATCCAGTGGTGCTACATCGGTTGTGTTTAAAAAAGCTGTATTGAGTATGGAGATTACTCCGCAAATCACACCCAATAATAAAATTATTTTAAAATTAAAAGCGACGGAAGATAGTCGAGGTGAAAATATTACAACGGGTGTTGGAGGTCCAACGATTCCTGCGATTAATACGCAAGAAGTTCAATCGAATGTATTGCTTAATAATAATGAAACGATTGTGATAGGCGGTGTTTATAAAGTTGAAAAACACAATGAGATACAACGTATTCCTTTCTTTGGTTCGTTGCCTGTCATCGGTTTCTTTTTTAGGCATAATGGTATTAGTAATCGTCGACAAGAATTACTCATTTTCATTACTCCCCGCATTATTACGACCCATCCTATTCTTTCCGACATGACTTCCTCACGCTTACGTCATGGACCTTACAAGGGCGAGCGAGCAGATGAGGAGCAAGTGGGGCAATGATAAAATTTAAAGTGTTAGTGATTGCCATCATTTTTTTTCAAATCACGGCGTGTGCTGCAACTAAAGATACGACTGAGGATGAATCACGCATCAAAACTGCGAAAATCAATGCGCAATTAGGCATTTCTTATCTTGAAAAAAAAGAGATGGCACGCGCTAAGCAAAAATTACTATTAGCTTTAGATGAAGGTCAAACTATTCCTGAATCATGGTATTCCATGGCTTATTTTTTAGAAGTCACGGGTGATACTCGTAAAGCTAATCAATATTATCAACATGCTATTTCTCTTGCGCCTAATCGCGGCGATTCTCACAACAATTACGGTACTTTTCTTTGTCGTGGAGGACATTATCAGCGCGCTATTCAACAATTTTTATTGGCGGTGAATGATATTGATTATTTGTCTCCTGCTGATGCTTATGAAAATGCGGGGTTATGTGCGCTCAGTGCTAAAAATGAAACGCAAGCAAAAAAATTTTTTAAACGAGCGATTATGCAAGATCCTAATCGACCCGTTTCACTCGTGCAATTGGATAAGCTCGAATATAAGCAAAAGAAATTTCATGTAGCGAAGGTAGAGATAACTGATCGGCCGATAAGAATTCGCCGTCATTTTGCGTTTTCTCCTACATGATACGATCGCCATAAGGAGAGAGGTCATGGAAATTAAATCGCTCCTAGATTTAAGCGTCGAAAAAAAAGCATCGGACTTGCATCTCGCGCCCGGCTTATCACCGCTTCTGCGAATTGACGGTGATTTGGTGAGTCAATCGGATATTCCGCCTTTATCGGCAGAAGATATTCAAAAATTAGTGCAGAGTATTTTAACGAAAGATCAGTCGAAATATTTTGAAGAAAATTTGGAACTTGATTTTTCAACGAATGTTTCTTCTGTTGCTAATTTTCGTGTTAATATTTTTCATCAAATGGATGGTATTGCGGCTGTTTTTCGAGTCATTCCAAAAGACATTGTTACATTAGACCAATTGGCGTTGCCACCTGTTTTTAAAACATTATTAGATTTGCCTAATGGGTTAATTTTAGTAACGGGTCCAACAGGCTCTGGTAAAAGTACAACGCTATCTGCCATGGTGGATCACATCAATGAGCATCAAGCCGTTCATATCATTACTATCGAAGATCCTATCGAATTTATTCACAAGAGCAAAAAAAGTTTAATCAATCAGCGACAAGTGCATCGTGATACGCAAGATTTTAATATCGCTTTGCGTTCAGCCTTACGTGAGGATCCTGATGTGATTTTATTAGGTGAAATGCGTGATTTAGAAACAATTCGCTTAGCATTAACCGCAGCAGAAACGGGCCATTTAGTGATGGCTACGCTGCATACTAGTTCTGCGCCTCGTGCTGTTAATCGTATTATTGACGTATTTCCTGCGGGAGAAAAAAATATTATTCGCAACATGCTGTCCGAATCATTGCAGGCCGTTATTTGCCAAACGTTGGTAAAGGGATTGATGGGCGGTCGTGTCGCTGCTCTTGAAATTATGTTGGGCACGCCGGCCATTCGTAATTTAATTCGCGAAGATAAAATCGCACAAATGTATACCGTTATTCAAACGGGCAGCCAAATGGGTATGTGCACGCTTGATCAATATTTGCAGAGTTTAGTTGCCCAACAATTAATTAGCTCTCAAGTCGCTCAAGATGCTTGTATGAATAAAGAGTCTTTGAAAGGCTAATAATTTCGGGATCGAGCGCTATTTTTAAAAAAAATAGCATTATTTTCATTTGGTTGTGAAAAAACAAAAATTTTTTCCTGAATAAAAATAATGGTATAATTAAGGGGAGATATCGTTATTTGATGGAATATTGAGTTTAACTGAGAGGAGGGTTCTTGCCATGAAAGAGCTTAAACGATCATCTTCAGGTTTTACATTAATTGAGTTAATGATAACAATTGCCATCATCGGTATTTTGGCAGCAATTGCTATCCCTTCATACCAAAACTACACTCGCCGTGCTTACTATAGTGAAGTCGTTCAAGCGACAGCTCCCTATCGTATTGCTGTGGGTGAATGTGCCCAGGATCTTGGTTCAGTAACAGGCTGCAATGCAGGATCAAATAATATTCCTGCTGCTATTACAGCTGCAACTGGCGCAGTGGCTACCCTTGCAGTTACAAATGGCGTGATTACCGTTACTCCGGTTGCTGCGCATGGGATTGTTGCTGGGGATACGTATATTTTAACTCCCACTGTTTCTGCTAATGGTATTTTAACCTGGGTCAGTTCAGGTGGTGGGGTAACAAACGGATACGCTAAATAATAATACGAGAAGCATCTTTACGCGATGGGCGCGTTTTCTGTTTTGTGCTGAATCGGATATGTTGCACGGAGCAGGTTCTTTGTACATCTTGTTTTAGATGCTTTATTGTTATTTATTGGATCCTATTATGGATGAGGCTAAGAATGAGTTAAGTGGATATGCAAACTATCTCGCGGAGCGGAATTTCTTAGACAAACAAGCCGCGCTGAGCGCTCTACAGCAGTCTTATAAAAATCAAGAATCCTACATTGAATTTCTCATCAAACAAAAATTATTAGAAGAGGCTCAGATTGCGCAAGCAACGGCAGAATATTTTGGGTTGCCTCTTTGTGATGTTAAAAGTTTTGATATGGAATTAGTGCCGACTGAATATTTGAATATCCCTTTAGTAAAAAAACGCTCAGCATTACCTTTATTTAAAAAAAATGGCATTTTATACATTGGCATTGTCGATCCTACGATTCCCCATTTATATGAAATTAAGTTTTTAACAGGGTTCGATATTCGTTTGTTGGTTGTTGAATCTAGCAAATTAGAAGAGGTGATTGATAATTTTCTAACAACCATGGTGTTAGCTGAAATGAGTAGTGCGAGTGATGAAGCTGCGACCAGTGTGGAAGTGAATGCTTACAAAGAGGAGGCCGCGGATGTAAGCTCAATCGAAGTAGAAAGTGCGCCCATCATTAATTATGTCAATCATGTTTTGTTAGATGCCATCGAAAAAAAAGCATCGGATATTCATTTTGAACATTATGAAAATATTTATCGTATTCGTTATCGTCAGCATGGCGTTCTTTATTCCATTACACCACCACCTTTAAATTTAGCAAATTATATTCTTGCGCGTATTAAAGTGATGTCCAATTTAGATATTACTGAACATCGTATTCCACAAGATGGTCGATTTAAATTAATTATTTCTAAAAAACGCTCTGTTGATTTTCGTGTTAGTGTTTGTCCGACTTTATTTGGTGAAAAAATTGTATTGCGTATTTTGGATGCTTCTCATTCTTCGCAAGGATTAGATAGTTTAGGTTTGAGCGACATGCAAAAAAAACATTTTGTTGAATCATTGGGTCACTCGCAAGGGTTGATTTTGGTAACGGGACCAACCGGTAGTGGGAAAACGGTGACGCTTTATTCTGCATTAAATTATTTGAATTCTCCTGAAAAAAACATTTCAACAGTAGAAGATCCTGTCGAAATTCCGGTGGAAGGAATTAATCAAGTTCATGTTAATGTAAAGACAGGATTGGATTTTTCAACGGCATTGCGCTCATTTCTGCGGCAAGATCCTGATATCATTATGGTCGGTGAAATTCGTGATCTTGAAACCGCTGAAATTGCGATTAAAGCTTCGCAGACAGGCCATTTGGTGTTGTCTACGCTTCATACAAACAGTGCGCCTGAAACAGTGTCACGCTTAATGAATATGGGGATTGAGCCTTATAATCTTGCTAGTTCATTGACCATTGTGATAGCGCAACGATTAGTGCGTATTTTATGCGAGTATTGTAAAAAGAAAATGGATTTACCTGATGAAGCATTATTAGAAGAGGGATTTAAGAAAGAAGAAATAGGCACTTTTACTTGTTACGAAGCGGTAGGATGTGATCAATGTATTCATGGTTTCAGAGGTCGGTTAGGCATTTTTGAAGTATTACCCATTACCGATGAAATGCGACAACTCATTATGCGTGGTGAAAATCGAATAGAAATTGCTAATCAAGCACGTAAAGAAGGAATTAACAATTTAAGAGAATCAGGGTTGGAAAGAGTGAAATCAGGGTTAACCAGTTTGGCGGAACTCAATCGTGTCTTTAAATAGGATTTTCTTATGGCTAACGAGACTAAGCAATATCAATGGGAAGGAATTAATCGTCAAGGCAAGCGAACGAAAGGTGTATTAAGCGCAGCTGATGCGAAAGAAGTGCAGGTGGAATTAAAAAGAATGGGCGTTGAAGTTATCCGTTTGCAAGAAAAAAATAAATTTCAAATTAATATTCCTCTATTGTCTCGAAAGCCTAAAATTAAGAACAAAGATATTTTACTTTTTACGCGATTTTTATCGACGATGTTGGCTGCTGGATTAAGTATTATTCGTGCATTGGATATTATTTCACAAGACCAAGAAAATCCAGCGATGAAGCATTTATTAATTTCTATTAAAAATAATATTTCTGAAGGAAAAACATTGGGAGAATCTTTCAGTCAATATCCGCAATATTTTAATGGCCTTTATTGTAATTTAATTAAAGCAGGTGAAAAGTCAGGTACGTTAGACAAAATGCTAAATCGACTAGCGAATTATCTAGAAAAAACAGAAACTTTGAAAAGGAAAATTCGGAAGGCATTGGTATATCCGATTGCTATTTTAACGATTGCGCTTGGTGTTAGTTTGATATTGCTGATTTTTGTCGTGCCGCAATTTCAAAAAATGTTTGAATCATTTGGCGCGCAATTGCCAGCGTTTACACGTTCAGTCGTTGTTTTGTCCGAATTTGTTCGAGGGTATTGGTGGATCATTCTTATTTTGTTAGGCGGTGGAATTGCTTGGCTTCGTTATACGTTGCATCATTCAGAAAAAATGCGTTTATTCATCGACAAGCAATCATTGCGGATTTATGTTGTTGGTGATGTATTGAAAAAAGGGATTATTGCACGCTACACCCGCACATTGGCTACCACATTGGAGGCGGGCATGCCCATCATCGAGTCAATGCGTGCTATTGCGCAAGTTATGGGAAATAGTATTTACACAAAAGGGGTGCAGCGTATTTGTGATGATGTGACAAGTGGGCATCAATTATCGACAGCCATGGCTTCAACTAATTTGTTTCCCAATATGACGATCCAAATGATTGCCGTGGGTGAAGCATCGGGTCGCTTATCTGAAATGCTAAATAAAATCGCTGATTATTATGAAGATGAAGTCAATGCAATCGTGGATAGTCTGAGCAGCTTATTGGAGCCATTAATCATGGTAATATTAGGAACGATTGTTGGTAGTTTTGTTATCGCAATGTACTTGCCTATCTTTAAAATTGGTTCCTTATTTTAAAGGAAATAAATAAGATGAAATTTGAAAAGGGAATGACGATCATCGAATTGGCTATCGCGCTTGCTATTGTGTCCATTATTGCTGTTACCGCTATTAACTCTTATTTTTCGTATATTTATCGAGGGCGTCGATCGGATGGCCTTAATACCATTTTATCTATTTCATTAGCTGAAGAAAGATATCGTTCTAATAATTCTCAATATGGTACGTTGGCGCAAGTATGGAATAGTGTTAGCGCTTCACCCGAAGGTTATTATGCGTTAGCAATTAGTAGTGTCAGCGCGAGTGGTTATACGATTACCGCTACCGCGCAAGGAAGGCAAGCGAATGACGCTGCAAATGGTACTTCATGCGCGACGCTGACGCTCACGATGAATAGTGGTACGATGACCAAATCACCGGCCAATTGCTGGCCTAAAT
>CAYTKY010000036.1:0-18782 GCA_964438435.1 uncultured Coxiellaceae bacterium
TGGGGACGCCAGATTTTTCAATAGGTTAGAATCTGGCGTGTGCAAGCTTAGAGCAGCTTCCTTCCTTTTTTCCTTACTATCCTGTGTTGAAGTTTAACGGCCAACAAATTGATGGATTAATATGTGATGCTTAAAAATGTCAGAAATAATTAGCTTGCGTTATCAAAATCAAATACAGAATGTCTGCACTTATTTGCCGAGGATAGGGTTACGTTATTTTGTTATGTACATTGTTTTTAACGATGGAAGCAAATTCGTGCTCTCTAATATTTTTCATATGTTAGAGTCCTATTATGCCGAATCTTTATATAAAGAAGATTATAGTTTTCGTCCGAGTATTATTACAAATGTGACGCATTATTGCTGCGATACCACACCCTCAGTGTCAAATAAGTTTAAGCAAGTATTAGAAAGGCGGTATGGGGTTTATAGAGCGTATTATATCGTTCGAGAGTGCCCTGAATGTACGTTTGTCTTCGGCGCTATCAAAGATGGAAATTTTGACAGCAGTGAGGCGGTTTATAAAGACACCTTAGGCGAATTTGAAGATTTTTCCGGGGATTTTTCTGACCATTTTGTAGACTTGATCGCTAATTACAATCGCAGCTATCGAAACTCATTTGTTTTGACAAATCGATCATACCGAAGGGCGGTAATTAAACGAGGTTATTTTGGTAAAGAAAAGCTAACCGATAGAGAAAAAGAATGCCTGCTTTGGACATCGAAAGGAAAATCCACTAAGGAAATAGCCAAAATATTAAAAATTAGCCCGCACACGGTTGCAACGCATTCTAAAAAAATAAAAGAAAAATTAAATTGCACGACTATGGTAGAGGCTGTAATGGAGGGAATGCATCGGGGTATTATAGGCTCTGTCAATCAGTGGAATAATGCTGATTCCAGTACCATTGGAAGGTTTAAAATAATTAAAAATATGGATGCTGCGCGTAAGGAGATCGCTAAGACCAGTCTGGTTTTGTTTAATAGCGTTTAAAATAATGAAGTGAGTATTTTTTCAGGCATGACTGGCTTTCCAGTGTGGATAGAAACACATGCCATCGTATTTGCTGCTTTTGCAACCAATGTATTGTTTTTGCCTTGATACATTTCTTGAGTGAAGATAATTTTTAATCTCCCTACTTTTTCGTATGTCGATTTAATATAAAATTTATCATGCGCTTTTAATGATTGTTTTATTGCCATGTCTGTGTGGATGAGAACGAGGTTAAACCCCTCTCGATGCCATTCTGCCCAATCAATACCTTTTGACTGGAGAAGTTGAATGCGGGCATGGTCAAAATACTGCAAATAGACTGCGTTATTGACGATATTCTGAATATCTAATTCATTTTCTTGTACTGCTCCGTTCCATATAACGGGGTCGGGTGTATTCATGTTTTTTATCCTTATCAATACCCTAATACAGGGATATTCATGCCCATTATATTTGATAATCTGTTTATGAAAAGTCATAGATTACTATTTCAATGAATGAAGGAGGAAACCTGAATATTTTTTAAGGGTATTCCGGTTTAAAAATGATTATGTCAGCAACGGAACCACTATGTCGTTTAATTGGGATTGATTTTAAAAAGCTCTCAAAAGAGGAATATCTTCTGTTAGAAGCGGAGATTTTTAGCCGTATATGCGAAGGACTGATGGGATTTTTCAGAGAGCAACAAAAGTCTTATTTTAATCAAATAAACTTTAATTTTGAAAAGGAGAATATCATGCTTGAAAATGATCTGGCACGGTCGATTACTAAAGATATCTTATCTTTAGAGGAATACAATTTAACTGGTCTTGCATTTTATGCAGACACACCGGAAGATGTCATACAAGAAGTGGTTGATGGGCGGAACATAAGACCATCAGCGACTTATCTTTGGAAAATTATTGAATTACATCGCACCATAAGGCGAGATCTTTATGATGCAATTATCAAAAAAATTCTTCGCCATTATTTGGTTGCAGCTTAGAGTAGTTAATGAAGATTTTACGTTGATCTAAAATGTAAAATTGTCTTACCCTATTAGTAATATGATCCGGCCCTGCTTTTACGGGCACCTCAAGTTAGAGTAGTATACTCTTTTAGCGAGGTGCCCGTAAAAGCAGGGCCGGATCAGTTGTAAAACAGGCTCTGTCAACTACTATTTGGGTGGTCCTTTTGTCGGTGATGTAGGTTCATTTTGAGGCGGTGGTGGAATGTCAGCGACTGCTTGTTTAAGACTACCAAATAATCCAATTTTCGAAGCAGGTGTTTCCTGAGTAGAAGGAGCCGGTAGTGGCGGGATATTTTTAACTGCTTCACTTAACGATTTTGGCAAAGCCTTATTAATTGTCTCTAATAAAGATAATTTTTCATGGTCTATTTTTTTGGATATATCATAAACTTTTGTCCCCAAAGATTGGCGATTGGACATGATTGCCACACTATAACGATCAAATTCATCTCGACATTCCTTCTTTAATTCTTTTATATTTTTTACCGGATCTTCTTGTGATTTTGCATTTTCAATCGCATTGATATATTTATTTCGCATGTTATCAATGAATTTATCACTTTCTGTTTCTAATTTTTTGAGAGAGGCATTTCTTTTTTCAAGTAATGTTTGTTTTTTTGCTTGGACGTCATTCGTTAGTTCGGCAGTAATTTTCGATTGCACGAATGAAGAAGAGCGGTTTGTATGATTGGGCGTAGAATCGCTTTGCGATTTTTTTTGACGCTTGTCATTAGGAGGAATTGAGTTTTCTTTTTCTTCTTTTATCACGGGTTCTGATTCGGGAATAGTCAATTTATTATTAGGTGTATTTTCGCCATAAATTTTAGTTGTCAGTTCAATCCATTTTTTGTTTTCGGGATACTGTTTTAAGAGCTCAAGGTTAACTCCTTGTTGATTAAGTTTAACGATTGCATCATGAAGTTCTATTATTAATTTTCTAGCGTCTTTGTATTTTTCTTTTTTAGAATAAAGTATTTTATTATTCATTCTATCTAAAAATTGCGGATCATCTTTAGTCATCCCACTTATTTTTTCACGTTTATTGAGTTTCATTTCTTTTTCAAGCTGTCTAGCTAGATTGGAAATGATATTAATTTGTTCTTTTTCTTCTTTAGTAAAAATACTATTAAAGGAAATTCGTTTTGCGGGATCTAAATTCGTTAACCCTTGGATCATGTCTTTTATTTTTTCGCCATCTTTACCCTTAAATACCGCTTGATCAAAATTAAATTTATGAGATCCATCGTCGTTTCTTCCTTGGGTTGCGATAATCTGACCTGTGGCATACTCATAAAGGGTAAGGCCTATCATATATTGCTGGAAGCTATCTATCGTTCCTCTATCTACTTTATTAGCGTCCTGATTGTTTTTAAGTCTACTTTTAAATTCTTCTGGTGATTCATAAGGTTCTGTTGTCGTGATTCCCTTGTAACCAGTTATATTGTTTTCATACCCATGTTCCATTTTTTTGATGGGTAAAAAAGATTTTGTATCTGCAATTACCAATCGTCCGTTTTCTGGATCGATCATGAAATTTTGTGGTTTGATGTCAGTAAAAAAAACGTTTGCTTCTTTAAAAGATATCATTATTTCTGCAAGATTTTTTGCATAAGTTAACGTGAGCTGTCTTCGCTTTGTTAATTCACTTTCATTAGTTTGATTAACTGGATTTAAAGGAAATTTTTCATAGCATTTGGTAAGACTAAGATAATTTATTTCAGTTGTATTACTTGGTATTGCATCCTTGTAATATTCTTTGGCAAGATGGTGTTCGGCACCCGCTTTAGCAAGGCTTTTTCTGGCTTCTTCATCTTGTCCAGGTACAACTTTTAAAATCACTGAAAAATTTTCCTCAAGGTTTTCTGTTTTTGGAAAAGATACTTTAATGGTAGAAACACGACTAAAATCTGGTTCGTTATTTTCGTTGAGCGATAAGAGTTGTAGTTTATACCCCTGCTCAGTGAGCGGATTAACAAGGTCGGGGAGTCCTTTCTCTAAACTAGGGCTTTTTAGTTTGGGATCTTGAATAATGCGGCCTGCACTCATACCAGTTAACAGTTTTCCCAAACGACCAACCGCATCTGCTTGATTTTTCTTTTTTTTAGGCATTTTCAACCTCTCGTTTTTCAACATCACACTTCTTAAAATGATAGGGTCATTAAAAAGTATAGTTTGATATTTTTGAAAAAAATGGTTGATTTTATGATTTTTGAGGTGATGATCAGGTTGATGGTGTGGCCCCTGTTCCTCACAACAGACTGTTTTTATGGCGTTATTTTTAAATTTGAAAAGGAGGCGGCGTATGGTATCAAATTTTTCAAGAAAGGCTTGCCTTTAAAGCGGAGCGCAGATTAGACTCCTTCTTGAATTTTGGATGGCAATTCTAGTAAGCCAAGGTTGATGTTGCGACGGAACTAAACGGTCATAAGGAATGTTATTCTTCTATGTTATTCAATTCCTATCTCTTTATTTTTATATTTCTACCTATTGTCATTGTTGGATTTCTTTTTTTTCGCAACAAAGCGCCTGTTTGGTCGATTAGTTGGGTAGTGATTGCATCACTTTTTTATTATGGTTGGTGGAAGCCAGAATTTTTGTTGTTATTGATAAGTTCTATTACAGTTAATTTGATTTTTGGAAAGATTATTATTAATAAAAACGTATCAAAAAATAATTCCAAGTTGGTATTGACGATGGGAATTATTTTTAATTTGGGCATGTTGGCTTATTTTAAATATGCAGGATTTTTAGTTGCAAATATTAACGATTTTTTTAAGGTGGGATTGCCGCCCATTAATATTTTATTACCTATCGGTATATCATTTATTACTTTTCAGAAAATTGCTTTTTTAGTCGATGCTTATCGTGGGCATGTTCGCCATTTTACTATCTTAAACTATATTTTCTTTGTGACTTTTTTTCCGCAATTAATCGCGGGCCCCATCGTGCATCATGCAGAAATTATGCCACAGCTGGCTGATGCGCCTAAACGAAATTTTAATGCAGATTTTGCAGTGGGGATCAGCATTTTTATTGTAGGATTGTTTAAAAAAGTAGTGATGGCTGACACACTCGCTGTGTATGCGGATGCAGGTTACGGCATGGTAAAAAATGGATTGCCTCTCGATGCAGCTTCTGCTTGGATGACGGTGCTTTGTTATGCTCTTCAACTTTATTATGATTTTTCAGGTTATTCCGATATGGCGATTGGTTTGGGCCGCATGTTTGGTATTCGGTTACCATTAAATTTTAATTCACCCTATCAGGCCGATTCCATCATTGATTTTTGGCGACGTTGGCACATGACTTTGTCTCGATTTTTGCGGGATTATCTTTATTTTCCATTGGGAGGTAATCAACGTGGACCGATTCGCCGTTACATGAATCTTATGATCGTGATGTTGTTGGGAGGTCTCTGGCATGGTGCAAATTGGACTTTCGCAATTTGGGGCGGGATACATGGTTTATTGTTAATGATTAACCATGCATGGCGCAAGCTACCATTCACTCAGCATGCTTTATATCATGCAATGCCGATACGTATTACCTCAATTGCGGTGACTTTTATGTGTGTTGCACTGGCATGGATACCTTTTCGTTCAGAAACGATGGCTCAAGCCTATACAATGCTAAGTTATTTATTACCATCAAATGGCGCAATAGAATCTTTTCATCAATTTTGGTTGGCGCAATTGACTCATTTGGGTTCTATTGTTGATTGGTTTAAACCACGTGAATTATGGCCACCCATGCTTCCTTCGGATTATCTTGCAACCATGACAAAACCAGCAGGTGCTATTCTACTGTTGAGTCTTGCTGCTACTTTTATTATTCCCAATACATCCAGTTTATTTTTTAAATTTGAATCTACAATTGATATTAATCGACGTGCTAATGCACCAAGTAGTGCTTTATCTTGTCTTAATACGCGGATAGCTTTTGTTGTTTCTTTTATGTTCATATTGTCTGTGCTTCGATTATCACATGTTAGTCCATTTCTTTATTTTCAATTTTAAAATTTAGTAAGAGTAAAATATGGATCACGCAACCAATGAAATAGCGATTGATGTTAATAAGGTCACTGATAAAATTTCAGATGAGCGAGAGGTTTTTAACCTTGACAATGGTCTTGTCGATAAACACTATATCGCTAAACTATTTTTATTTATCATTACCTTATTTTTTTTCATGTTGGGATTTATTTGGGTAATCGATCCCTATGGCATTTCACCGATTCAAATTAAAATTCCTGGGATTAATAGCGATAAGCCGAAACGTCTTGACATTGATCGACTGATTAAACCTTATGAAGTATGGCGTTATCAGCCTAAAACGATTTTTGTTGGTACTTCACGTATCCATAAATCGATCGATCCTGCGGTGTTTGATCATACGGATTTTGCACCAGCATATAATGCGGCTATTCCAGCGAGTACGCTCGCACAAAATTTAGATAATATCGAACAGTTTTTAAGACTAGATCCTCATATTAAAGACATTTTTGCTGAATTGTACCTTTACAACTTTACAGGACAAGCACAGGAATCCGCACCGAAAACGTGGAGGCAATTTTTTACTGACATGATTCCTTTGCAAATGAGTACAGATGCTTTTTTTGCAGCGATTCAAACAATCATTGTTAATAAAAAAAATGACTCAGTACCAGCACAGATTGCAAAGCGAGGCCAATGGGTTCCGAGTAGTGATTTTAATCCCGCGACGACTTTTAGTGATTCACTTTATATCCAAACGGTTCTTTCATGGGATCGTGCGGCTAAGATGAGTTTACAGGCAAGCGCATTGCAATCCTTGGATCGTATTGTCGCACTGGCTCGTAGTCATGGAATAAAACTTCATTTGTTAATGACCCCTAATTATCCTTGGGAAGATTATCGTTTGATGAGTCTGGGGTATTGGCCATTATTGGAAACATGGATGCGTAAAATGGCTACTTACGAAAATGTGGTTAGTTTTGCCCAATATAATTCTTTTCTTGAAGAAGCTCCCACGTTGACACCCAAAATGAACTGGTGGCTTGATCCTACTCATTTCAGTCTTAGAATGGGAAGCGCGATGATGCAAGCTTATTTAGGGCATCCGGAAAAAGGAACACCTTCTAATTTGATGCGTCCATTAAATACATCGACGGTTGATAGCATCATTGCTGAACGTCGTGCTGGTGCATTGAAATGGGCTGCTGCTCATCCTGATTTTGTTGCAGATTTTGAGGAAGCCAAAACATTTACCGATCCTATTAACGGCATGCTTGATTTGCAGAAAAAATTAATCATGGTGGATGGACGCAAACATTCTATCGTATTGAATAGGGGTCAAGGTATTGGCGAAGTGACTCTTCTGGATGATCGAGGAAGTGATTTTTTTGCTTCTGGTTGGGCTGTGGATGAAGCTGAAAAACGTCGTGTCCGCCAACTGATAGCAACCATCGGTTCTTCAGTTGTAGCGCGAGGATTTGCAACGGTAGATAGGGAGGACATAGGGCTTAAATATGGTAATATGGCTAAACGAAGTGGCTTTGCAATAACAATTCCGCTCATAAATTGGAATCATGTTGATCCAATTCGGATTTTTGCTTTAATGAAAGATGGTCGTGCGGTGCAACTGGCATCTTCGGTTAAGCAAATAAAAAGTGATTAAGAAGCCTTTAACGTCCATTATCAAGCTAACAAACGGATGCCTATTTTACACGAGCCTTTAAATGAAATTAGAAACGACTGTTTTATTAGAAACAATATTATCAGCAGGGGTTGCGATTGAAGCACTTCGAAAAAAAGAGGTGATCGCGACGCTTAAGGAAAATCAAAGCCCGTTGACCGAAGCAGATTTGCTTGCTAATGAGATTCTCAAAAAAAATTTATTAAGCTATTTTCCGCAAGATGGCTGGTTATCTGAAGAAACAAAAGATGATGATTCACGTTTTCACTGTCAACGTGTCTGGATTGTTGATCCCATCGATGGAACAAAAGAATTTATTAAGCAAATTCCTGAATATGCAATTTCAGTGGCATTAATTGAAAAAAATCAGCCAATTTTAGCGGCAGTTTATAATCCTGCGACTCAAGAGTTATTTCATGCGATCAAAAATCAAGGGGTGTGGTTAAATGGTCAATCGATACAATGTCGGCATGAATATGCTCCCCAACCCTTAGTATTGGCGAGTCGTTCAGAAATAGCAGAGGGGAAATGGCAACATTTTGAAAATGAACTGACGATTAAGCAAACAGGTTCGATTGCTTATAAATTAGCGCTTGTTGCTAAAGGAGCTGCGCATGCGACCTTTAGCTTGGCACCGAAAAGTGAATGGGATATTGCGGCAGGTGTTTTGTTAGTAGAAGAAGCGGGTGGTCGTGTCTCTGATCTGGCTGGCCATCCACTGATATTTAATCAGAGAAATATTTTAGTGAACGGCCTGCTGGCAAGTAGTGCCATCATGTTTGAACACAATCAATCGCTTCTGTCACGTGTTACTTTTTAATGAGAGTCAGTAATGCACGATCTTTAGCTGTTAGTCCACGCGTATTTTTTAATTCCAGTAAAGTTGACCAGCCCCACCAATCAGCCGTCCAATGGTTATCATTGACGCGAGACATGTCTTTTCTGCGCATTAATTTTTTAGAGGTTGTATCCCAATAAAAAAGTGGTGAAATGTCCTGATTACTTTCGTTATTTAATTCATCTGGAATAGGTAACATTTGTTCAATGGGGCGATCTGCTGGTGCGACGCCATTTAGATAAGCATACAAAATCTGATTAGCGGATAATTGCAATGCGTCTAGTAATAAATTGCGATGTTCCGTATTTTTAGCACTAAAATAAGAGTTATCACCATAAGCAATCCAATGTTTTCCTTGAAGATTGTGAACATGTAATCCATAAAAATTTTCTTCATGATGCATGTAGGCTGCTAGTAAAGATCCAATGGTGTTAGGTGTAACTTCTGATGTTAATTTTTCACGAGGTACGCGTAAATGCCCTGGAGAAAAGCGATCAGAGAGAAAGTGAGAAGCAAAGGCATTTAGTTCGTAAGCATATTGAAGTTGCATTTTATCTTGCGTGTTATGTGCAAGAAGGGCTTGCTCGATCGCAAGCGCATGACCTGCTTGATAAGCTAGCCATGCATTAGGTGCAAAGTGATCAAAATTTTTATCGGCCAATGTTAGGTAACGTCCTGGTTTTAACCACCAAACAGAAGAGCAACCACCACCCGTTGCACAGTTGTATTCACGTCCCATTTCATTATCAATGTCTTTATAAATGACTTCAGGTTCCTCACCCTGGCGCATGCGATCATCGACAATTTGTCTTTCATGATGAAAAGCTAGAATGATTTGTGTTGCTTCTGACATGCTGCTGCTATTCATCGCAAAGGTATTAAATGCAGCCAAAAATCGTGCTTTTCGATCGGCTTCTGTTTTACCTTGAGAAATGGGTTCTTCCGGGATGCCATACATATCGCCAAATGCAAGGATATCGCCGTAAGTTAACATGAATCCATTAGATAATTTTAAAAGAGAAGCGCGTTGGCCAGGATCGTTAGTAGAAAAATAAAGTTTAACACTATCACCAATCGCATCATGTTCAGCCGATGAATAAGTGGGTGGAGGAAGATCGGATGCAAAAAGGCAGGTAGATGATAAAGAAAGAAAAAGAGTGAACATTGTTCGTCGTAATGACATAAAAACTCCTTGAGGGAAGATAGGCTTCTATTTCATCCAAGTATCTTTTCTTTTAGCAGCATTGCGGTTGCAGATAATTTATTTAAAAATGGTTTTTTTATTTCGTAACTTAATTCATAAACATTCGCTTGTTGACTGCATTCAAGCAAATAATCATCACTCGTTTTGATTTCATCAATCAACTTTAATTCCAATGCTTGTTTTCCTAGCCAATGTTCGCCTGTGGCGACTTGGTTGATATCAATATGTTGACGATGTTCCGCAATTAAGTTTTTAAAAAGCTGATGAATTTCTTCAAGCTCTTCTTGGAGTTTTTCTCTACCTTCTTCAGTATTTTCACCAAAAATAGTAATGGTTCGTTTAAAATCACCGGCGGTGTGTTGTTCAAAATCAATATTCTTATCTCGCAAATAACGATGCAAATTGGGTAGTTGTACAATAACGCCAATGGATCCCACAATGGCAAAGGGTGCGCAAAGAATTTTATTGGCAACACAGGCCATCAGGTAGCCACCGCTGGCAGCTATTTTATCGATAGTAACCGTTAAAGGGATGTGTTTGTCACGAATACGCATCAATTGTGCTGCAGCAAGACCATATCCGTGCACAATGCCTCCCGCGCTTTCAACGCGAACAATGATTTCATCGGCAGGGGTGGCTACCGTGAGAACGGCGGTAATTTCTTCGCATAATGAAGCGACAGCTGATGCTTTAATATCACCTTGGAAATTAATGACGTAAACATTTTTTGCTATTTCTTCTGTATTCGTTTTGTTTTTTTGTTTGATTTTATTTTCTTTGAGAAATTTTTTAAAAAGTTTTTTGGGTAGTACTTCACTCAAAATTAATTCTTTAGCTTCATCATATTTTTCATTCAAATTCTTAAGGATTAATCGTCCTTCTTTTAACTTCCCCTTGCTTTTTGCCAACAAAATAAAAAAAACGATCATTAAAATTAAAATGATGGAAAGGATAATAATACTTTTTGACGCAAATAAAGCCAATTCAATAAATGCTTGAGACATAACATCCCTCATGATTTTTTCTTGATTAGTAAAATAGGCTGTTCTATTTTTTTGTTCATTTTTGATGGTAATGGAATGGTGATGATTTTCCATTGCCAATGATCACTTTCTTGTGTTTTGCCAAATAAAATGGTTGGGGTGATGTCAGTTTCATTATTTTTTCGAAATAACCAACTATAAGAACGATGGACACTACCAATTGTGCCTACCCAAATAGGGGCGTGGGTGTCTTGAATGGTACGATTCGAGTCCCACAGGCGTAACACTAATAATTTTTTTGTTCCATTGCTGCGTTTAGCAAGAATTAAAACAGGTTTTTTGTCGAGATATTGTGGAGAAACCAGAGGAAGAAAGGCAGCACTTTCAATGCCGCTGATTCGATGCAACGTGCTAATCCAATTGCGAGCGGGCGGTTTTTCCCAGCCTAGTTTTGTTAGGGTATGTTTGATTTCTTCCAAATCACCGGCCCATTGCAGATTAATATTTTGTGACGGAAATCCAAAAAGACTTACGCGAAAAGAAGGAATCGATTCATCTTTTTCCCACCAAGCTTTTTGAGTAATAGAAACATTGGGCCAGTTGATTTGTGCATAATTAATTTTTAAATCAGAAAAATAATATTGATAATAAAAAGCATACGATAAGAAAAGTGCAGAAAAACAAACGAGGGTAATGCTGGGCAAGTGAACGGGCTTTTCATAATGGCGATGATAAGAAAGAATAATGAGAATGAGCAAGGCGGCACTTAATAACCATCCAGCAAAAACATCGGTAAACCAATGCGCACCTAAATATAGTCGAGAGACACCAATGATGAATGCAATGAAGACGGCTGGATAATAAATCATCCAACGATATTGACGTGACATCGGTGTGGCAATAATGAATGCAATACCAATGTAAATAGTGGTTGCTAATGTAGCGTGACCACTGGGAAAAGAAAATGAATCCGCATTTTTGAAAATACCCCAGGGACGAGGTGATTGAACAATGTGCTTGATGATAAACACACTGGCACCCGCTAGTACTCCCAATGCTAATGCATGCAAGGCAGTACGTAATCGTTTGCTAATCATTAGCCAAACAACCAATACCAGAAGGACAGGGATGATAATTTGTTTTTGGCCTAGCAAGGTAATATCAATCATCACATTATCGATGGCATCTGTTCGGATGCCGCGAAATAAATGAAACAGCGCATCGTTAACAAAAATATGGCTGGATCCTACCATTTTGACGTAAACAGCGAGGCATACAAATAATAAGCTGGTTAGTAAAAAATAAAATAGTAACGTTAGTTGGCCATGACGTTGTTTGATGTCGTGATGTTTTAAAATGACGGTGGCAATATGAAAGTAACGCGATTTTTTTAAGCTATTCCAAATTTGATTGAGCAATTGATCGGTTTGTTTGTTAACTAAGCGGAAGAATTTGTAGATGAACCATAAGCAAAGCAAAATAAATAAACCCATCAGCAGTAAAACAAGGATGACATGCAAAGCAATATCAGGTGGTAATTCTAGTGATGCGGCACCTAATAAAATACCCGGTAACATGTAAGCAGGCGCCCAACCAATGGCCGATGTCACATTGGCAATGGTAAATTGCAATGGTTTCATTCCTAACATACCTGCAACCAGTGGGACCAGCGCACGAACAGGCCCAACAAAGCGTCCGATAAAAACACTCATGACGCCATATTTATGCACAAAATTTTCACCGCGATTTAAAATGGCAAGATTATTTTTAAAGGGCCAAACGTTGCGTAAGCGATCTTTGAAGGCGTGTCCTATCCAATAGCTAATGCCGTCACCAACAATGGCACCAAGAATTGCCCACAGTAAAGTTTGCCAAAGAGGAATGACGCCTGCACCGGCTAACGCGCCAATGGCAGTCATGGTGATGGATCCAGGAATGATTGTCCCAATAATGGCAACGGATTCTGCTGCTGAAATGAGAAAAGTAACGAAACCTGCCCATTCAGGATTAGCGTTTAACCATTGCAATAAAGGACTAACATAATCCTGCATTAAGTCACCTCTTCTCCGGCAGCTTGTTTGTCTGCATGATAGGACGATCTTACAAGAGGACCACTCGCGCTATTTTTAAACCCTAATTCCTTGGCAATTTCGCCAAATCGTTTAAATTCTTGAGGTGTGACATAGCGTGAAACGGGCATGTGATAACGACTAGGTTGAAGATACTGCCCCAAGGTTACCATGTCTACATCGTGTGCGCGAAGATCTTTTAACGTTTCTTCAATTTCATCATTGGTTTCGCCTAAGCCTAGCATAATGCCGGATTTAGTGGGAATAGTGGGGTAGCGTTGTTTGAATGTTTGTAATAGTTGTAATGAATGTAAATAATCAGAACCCGGTCGCGCTTGTTTGTAAAGTCGTGGAACGGTTTCAATATTATGATTGAAAATATCAGGTAAGGCTTTGCCGGTGATTTCAAGTGCAAGATCCATACGTCCGCGATAATCGGGTACTAAGACTTCGATTTGGATGGTTGGATTTTTTTCACGAACAGCTTCAATGCAAGCAACAAAATGTCCGGCACCGCCATCGCGTAAATCATCTCGATCAACGGAAGTGATGACGACATAACGTAAGCCCATTTGTGCAATGGTCTTAGCAAGGTGCGCTGGTTCGTTGGGGTCCAGTGGATCAGGACGGCCATGTGCAACATCGCAAAAGCTACAACGACGTGTGCATTTATCTCCCATGATCATGAAGGTGGCTGTGCCATGTGTAAAACATTCAGGCAAGTTAGGACAAGAAGCTTCTTCACAAACAGTGACTAAGTTATTTTCGCGTAATAATTTTTTAAGATGACTGACTGCAGGCGATGCTGGAATTTTTACACGAATCCAATCAGGCTTACGCAAAGGAGAGTCTGTGGGTTCTATCTTAATAGGAATACGAGATAATTTATCTGCTCCCCGTTGTTTTGCATGTTGAGTCGATTTGTTTTCCATGATGTTTGTTCCGAAGGCGTTAAATTTAGGTTGGGCAAAGCATCGCAGTGCTATCAGCAGCATACCCATCATATTCGGCGCTAGTATATCCTAAATTTTTAATAAGATAACTGCTTAAGGCACGACTGGTCTCTAAGGTGTTTTTTAAGTCACTTAAATCAGCTAGCTGCGTCATTTGTAATTGCGAAAAACCACAAGGGTTGATGCGACTGAACGGTTCTAAATCCATCGCGACATTAAATGCAATGCCATGATAAGAAGAGCCGCGACGTACACGTAATCCGATCGAACAAATTTTTTTATCATCGACATAGACACCGGGTGCTTCTTTTTTAGCGTGGCTCTCTATATGGTGATGCTTTAATAAATCGATAACGGATTGTTCAAGCAATGTCACAAATTGACGTATAGTGAATTGTTTGCGTTTCAAGTCAATGAGTGTATAAACCATCAATTGACCCGGCCCATGATAAGTAATTTGTCCGCCACGATCTGTTTGTATCACAGGGATAGATCCTGGATTTAATACATGTTCTGGCTTGCCATTTTGTCCTTGAGTAAAAACACGGTCATGTTCTAAAAACCAAATTTCATCTTGTGTGTGAGGTTCTCGAGCATCAGTAAATTCTCGCATTTTTTCCCAGCAAGAAAGATAGTGTTGCTGGCCTAACCAGCGAATGGTTAGTGTTGTCATAAGGTCATGAGTACATGTGGTGAAGAAGATAGCGCTTGATAAATGGCATCCAATTGTTTTTTTGAATCCACCGGCAGTGTCACAGACAAAACAAGGTACTTGCCGTTTTCACTGTGACGAGATCGAATGGCATCGGGAGAAAGATCAGGTACATGTTGATGAAGAATAGTTAAAACAGCTTCTTTAAATGTATCTGATCCTGCACCAAAAATCTTAATAGTAAAATGACAGGGAAAAGTGATCAGCGATTCAGTTTCTTTTGTCATTTATTCCTAACCTGTATTGACTTGTTCATTCGATTTTGAAAAATATTTATGTAAATGATATCGCAATGTATCGGTTGCGCGATGCCAGAAATTACCTTGTGCATCATCTTCTAATGCAATTAAAGGTTGTGATGCAACGATTTGGTTGTTAAGCGTAACATTGAGTGTGCCATAAGGTTGACCCTTCACAATCGGTGCTTTTAATGGTTTGTTGATGTTTAAATCAATTTGTAATCGTTTATATTGCCCCGTCGGCACGGTGACATACAAATCATTGGACACACCTAATGGTACTTCTGTGTTAACGCCCGCTAATACACGTGCTTGCGCGAGTGGTTTGGCGGCATCGTACAGTTTGTGTGTTTCAAAGAATCGGAAACCATAAGTTAACAATCGAATGGAGTCTTCGGTGCGTCCTTGATCGCTGCGCTCACCCAATACCACACTGATTAAACGCATGCCGTCTTTTTTAGCGGAGCCAACGAGACAATATCCCGCTTCATTGGTATGGCCTGTTTTTAAACCATCGGCATACTGGAATCGCCATAACAAGCGATTGCGGTTGGGTTGACGGATCCCATTATAAGTAAACCATTTTTCAGAATAATAACTATAATCTTCCGGGAAGTTTTTAATATAAGCTTGCGTGAGTAAAGCAAGATCATGTGCCGTTGAATAATGATCTTTGTTGGGTAGGCCCGTACTATCCATAAAGTGACTGTTATTCATTCCTAGCAATTTGGCTTGTTGATTTAAAATATTGGTGAAATTTTCCTCAGTGCCAGCCACGTGTTCAGCCAATGCAACCGCTGCATCATTTCCGGATGCAACAATCACGCCTTGCAATAATTCTTTGACAGGTACTTCGTCATTTACCTTGACGAACATGCGCGAACCTTCTGTTTTCCAGGCTTTTGCGCTAATGCGAACCTTGTCTTCCAAGTGAATTTGGCCATTTTTTAATGCGCTGGAAATAATATACATAGACATTAATTTAGTTAGACTGGCAGGTGGCATGCGCTTGTCGGCATCTTTTTGAGCGAGAATTTTGCCACTCGACGCATCCATGAGAATGTATCCCGTCGCATTGAGATTGGGTGCGCTAGGTGTAAAAATAGGCTGTTGTTGAGGTTGTGTTGGAACAGGGATGACCGGATTAGCATAAGCTTCTTGGGCTAAAAGCGAGGTGGTCAATAAAACAACGACAAGCGGTAATTTTAGTGGTGTTAATGATGTTGGTAATATGGTGGCGCGCATTGTACAATCCCTCATCCAGAGTGCAGATAAAAAATAATGAATGCGACTATTCTCCGCTATAGATTTTTTCATTGCAAGAAAGTAATATTTGAATCCCTAGATGTGTGCCAGATTTTTGGTGCTGTCTGATTTAATTTAAAAACCCTTAAGGAGAATTTCAATGTCTTTTTACCGTTCTATTCTTGCTGCTGTTGCAGCTGTTGTGATAACAAGTCCAGTTTTTGCTGCTGATGATGCAGCTGCAAATGCTCAAGGCGCAACTGATGAATCAACACCTGCGATTGCTCAGCAATTAGCTGACAACACCGGCACAGGTTCGACAGCAACAACAGGAACAACCGATGAGCAAACAACAGCAACAACAACAACCAAAGTGAATCTTAACACCGCTACTGCAAAACAATTAGCACAAGTGAAAGGCATTACAACAGCTAAAGCTAAAGCAATTGTTTCTTTCCGTAAAAAGCATGGTGAATTTAAGACAACTGAAGATTTGAAAAAAGTGAAAGGTTTCACCAAAATGAAAGCAGAAGCTTTGAAAGAAATCGAAGATCAATTGGACATATAATCCATTGTGATTTTTGAAAAAGGGTGCTTCGGCACCCTTTTTTATGCTCTCTGTTTTTTTCTATGATGTTGACGCAATGACTAGCGAGATGGGATGGGTCAATCAATGCCTTGGTGAGTTCGATAGGGGGATAGGCAAAATGCAGCAATATATTAATGATGAAATTCAAAAATCCGTTTCTCTTTTGTCGCATTTTCGAAATGATCAACTTTTATTAGAACAAGTTGAAAAGATAACAAAGCGATGCGTGCAAGCCTTACGGGAAGGTAAAAAAATATTATTGGCGGGTAACGGGGGTAGTGCGGCTGATTCACAACACTTAGCGGCAGAGTTGGTGGGTCGACTGCGTTACAATCGCCCTGCTTTAGCAGCGATTGCTTTAACGACGGATACCTCAGCATTAACAGCGATTGGAAATGATTATGCTTTCGAACAAATTTTTTCGCGACAAGTTGAGGCGATAGGACAAGCGGGCGATATTTTTGTGGGTATTTCAACATCCGGCCAATCACCGAATATTTTGCGTGCATTAGAAGTGGCTCGAGCAAAACAAATGGTGACCATGGGTTTCACGGGATTGTCAGCACCATTGATGGTAGAACGATGTGATTTTCTATTAAATATTCCCACAAAAGAAACATCCAAAATTCAAGAATGCCATATTATGTTCGGGCATATTATTTGTGCTTTGATTGAAAATACGTTATTTGGTGTAACCGATGATTCACTGCAACAAAAACAGTAAGTCCTGGTTGAAGAATCGAAGCAATTATTAAATCTATCGGTGTATTTTCTAATTGCTTGATGAGAGCACGACCCGTCCTGTCTGTCACAAATATTTTTGCAGATGATTGCATGATGTTCTCGGTATCTCTATTTTTATTCTTGCTATTAAGGCATTTTTTTTATAAATTCCCATGATTATTTAAGCTCATATAGAACATGATGACAGCAAATCAGGATAATAACGCGGTTATTTTGATTGAACGCTGACAAATGTGTGAAGCCTGTCGAAAAAAGGCTAACAGTCGCACGATGGCTACTCAGGTATATGAAATGGTGAGAGGAAGGGATTAATATTGGGAACCACTGACTGATGCACAAACAGAAATCGACATATTTAAAGGACCGTTTTGAAACTGCATTCATGGGGGATCAGGGCATCAAGCATCAATTAACGGATGCCATGAACCATCGTGTGTTATTGCTCGATGGCGGCATGGGTACCATGATTCAATCTTATCGACTGCAAGAAAAAGATTATCGTGGCGAACGCTTTCAACATTTTTCTCATTCTTTAAAAGGCAACAATGATTTACTTTGTTTAACACAACCGCACATTATTGCAGATATTCATCGTGCTTATTTAAAGGCAGGGGCTGATTTAATTGAAACGAATAGTTTTAATTCAACGGCGATTGCTTTAGCTGACTATCACATGAGTGAACTCGCTTATGAATTGAATGTTGCCGCAGCACAATTGGCGCGACAAATCGCGGATGAAATAACGTTATTGACGCCAGAAAAACCACGATTTGTGGTGGGTATATTGGGGCCAACGAATCGAACGGCTTCTATTTCACCGGAGGTGAATGATCCCGGTTATCGAAATGTTACATTTGATGCATTAGTTGCTTCTTACACCGATGCCGTGCGTGGTTTGGTGGATGGTGGCGCGCATATCCTCATGATTGAAACGATTTTCGATACACTGAATTGCAAAGCAGCTATATTTGCAATTGAAAAATATTTTTCTGATCATCATCGACGATTACCCATCATGATTTCCGGTACGATTACCGATGCCAGTGGTCGCACCTTATCAGGGCAAACAACCAGTGCATTTTGGCATTCTGTTAAACATGCTAAACCGTTAGGTATTGGTTTGAATTGCGCATTAGGTGCAACGGCTTTACGGCCTTATTTGCAAGAATTATCAAAATGTGCAGATACTTTTGTTACCATCCATCCTAATGCAGGCTTACCGAATGCATTTGGTGAATATGACGAAACGCCAGAACAAATGGCAGCGGTGATTCGTGAATTTGCAGAAGAAGGATTGATTAATATCGTTGGGGGGTGTTGCGGAACCACGCCTGCGCATATTGAAGCGATTGCAAAAGCAGTTAATTTCATTCCTCCTCGACGTATTCCTACCATCAAAAAAGCTTGCCGACTAAGTGGCTTAGAACCTCTCACGATTGATGATGATTCGCTTTTTGTGAATGTCGGTGAACGAACAAATGTCACCGGGTCTTTGCGTTTTGCTGAATTAATTCGTAAAGAAGATTATAC
>CAYTKY010000037.1:0-18263 GCA_964438435.1 uncultured Coxiellaceae bacterium
GCCACTTGATTGCCGTGAAACAACATGCTTTTTTGTGAACCACGCCGCTCTACGCATAAGGTAATCACGCTACCCAAATGTTCTTGCGGTACTAAAATATTTGCTTTGGCAATCGGTTCTCGAATTTCCGCAATATGATTAACGATAGGTAATTTAGAAGGATTATCAACCGATAAAATTTCATTTTTGGTTGTCACTACTTCATAAACAACCGTCGGTGCGGTAGTAATCAATTCTAAGTTGTATTCGCGCTCTAACCGCTCTTGCACAATTTCCATGTGCAACATTCCTAAAAATCCGCAACGAAAACCAAAACCCAATGCTTCCGAAGATTCTGGTTCAAAAAATAATGCCGCATCATTTAATCTCAACTTGCTTAATGCGTCACGCAAGGCAGGAAAATCGTCTGAATGAATAGGGAATAATCCCGCATAAACTTGCGGTTTAACCGTTTTAAATCCAGGTAACATTTCTTTTGCTGGATGATGCGCATGGGTGATCGTATCGCCGACTGGTGCACCATTAATCTCTTTAATACCAGCGATGACGTAACCGACTTCACCGGCACTCAACCCTTCTAAGGCAGTGCGTTTCGGTGTGAAGACACCTAACCCGGTCACTTCATACGATCTGCCTGTCGACATAATTTGCATTTTTTCACCGGTTTTTAACGTCCCATTTTTGACACGCACTAACGAAACAACACCCAAATAAGCATCAAACCAAGAATCAATAATTAATGCTTGCAAAGGCGCCAGCGGATCACCGACAGGAGCAGGAATATCCGTGATAATACGTTCTAATAAATCTTCAATCCCCATACCTTGTTTAGCACTGATGCGCAAAGCATTTTGTGATTCCAACCCGATGATATCTTCAATTTCATGAATAACACGGGCAGGATCCGCTTGTGGCAAATCAATCTTGTTGAGAACAGGCACTACTTCCAAACCCTGATCTAAGGCGGTGTAGCAAACAGCCACTGTTTGCGCTTCCACTCCCTGACCCGCATCCACGACCAACAAGGCACCTTCACAAGCGGCTAAAGAGCGTGACACTTCATAAGAAAAATCGACGTGACCCGGCGTATCAATAAAATTTAATTGATAGGACTCACCATGACGCGCTTTGTAATTCAGCGTCACGCTGTGCGCTTTGATAGTAATACCGCGTTCACGCTCTAAATCCATTGAATCCAGTACTTGCGCCTGCATTTCGCGCTCACTTAACCCACCGCATAATTGAATTAAACGATCAGCGAGCGTGGATTTACCATGATCGATATGGGCAATAATTGAAAAATTACGAATATTTTGCATAGACATTTAAACACCCCGACAAGGGGCATGATAGTACCGTATTTTTTGCTAATATACTATTATGAACAAACGGTTGAAAATCATTTGAGGTGACTCATGACTGATCAAATAGAGCCCAAAGGCCAGCTTGTCATCCAAACTGTTGCCATGCCTGCTGACACAAATGCAAATGGCGATATTTTTGGTGGCTGGTTAGTTTCTCACATGGATATGGGTGCTGGCATTGCGGCTCGTCGACGTGCGGTCAGTCGAGTGGTCACGGTTGCCATTGACTCATTGGTCTTTATTAAGCCCGTCAGCGTAGGCGATACCGTTTGCTGCTATGCTGACCTACTCAAGGTGGGTCGCACCTCCATCCAATTTAAAATGGAAGTTTGGACCTTATCATTGGGCGATCAACACACCAAAAAGGTAGCCGAAGGCTTATTCACCTTTGTCGCCATTAGCGACCAAGGAAAACCACAGCCAGTGGATCGCTAACCCATTCTCAATGCGACTAACAATCGGCGATAGCTGTCTTTGTCCAATGCGTCCCGAAAAATGACGCAAGAATTTGCAAAATAATTTGTCGCGATACGAAAACGAAGAACAATCACTTGGTGCGTCACTAAACTATCCGCTTCTAATATCGCCGGATAAGCCGCTTTTTTCGTACCAATAAGCCACTCACCTGCACTCCGGTATCTAAGACTAATAATGGAATCATCGCTCTGCAAACAACCATATCGCCATAGCATATAGCCTCCGTAACTACTCAACATCAGCATACCCACTAATCGTATTGGCCAATGAAAAGGAAGACTGAACACCGCTGCTATGCTAACCCATATTAGCAAGCAGATTAAAGCAAGATAGCAGCAAGATGGCTTCAAACTAACGTAAAGATCTGGCATGATGACGCATCTTATTAACAATAACCTTCAATTCCTCATCGTCCGGCTCCTGATGCCCCATTAACCAAGCAAAAATTTCGGGATCAGACTGTTTCAATAATGCGACAAAAGCAGCCTGGTGATCGGGTGACAAGGAGGGATACACCTCCTCCAAAAAATTTCCCAATAAAACATCAAGTTCAAGCATGCCACGGCGGCAGGCCCATTTAAGTTGTGCTAAATTATCTGATTTCATTTAAGTTTCTCTTCAACTTTGCTTGCTATACTGGTTAATATAATTAAAAATTAATTAAAATAAAGAGCAATGGGTTATGTCGCCAAAAAATTTAAAAAAACAATTAATTACCTATTTCAACAACCAGAAACCGTTCGTCCGCCCAACGGATCGAGAACGAATTGATCTTATTGTGGCTGCCGTTGAAGAGTCCGACCCTAGTAAACCCATTTATGGAAAAAGCCTACTAACATTGCTCAAAATGATACCTCAGCACCTTGAAGGCGCCCAATCCATCACGCTGAAGGAATTGGCAAAAATTAAAGAAAGCAATCCAGACTCTTCTCAAAAACAAACTAGCACTAAAAAATAATACCTCTTTCGAAATAATCGTGATTGGGCTAATTATTTTTTGCAATGATTCGCCACACTTCACCCTCTGCGCTTTACCTAGAAAAATCATTCGCCTACCACAAAAGGCAAAAAATCAAATTGACTATCACATCCGATTCATCTGTATTAAGATGACGCCCATTGAAAATAGACTGGATCTTTGTATGCCTATCCATATTTTAAAATTAATTGCGCGCCATGAAGTTGCAAAAAACACGTTAATTTTTATCTTTGAAAAACCCGCTCATTTTAGTTTTAAACCCGGTCAATATGGGGGATTTACTTTAATAAATCCCACACAAACTGATTCAGGTGGAATCACGAGACGCTTCTCATTATTAAGCACGCCAGACGATGATTTCATTTCATTCGCCACACGCATCCAATCTTCTGCTTATAAAAATGAATTAAATGCATTACCCATCGGTGGCGAAATAAAATTTGCGGGGCCAACTGGCCATTTTATTTTGCACGAATCATCGGATATTCCCGCTGTTTTTATTGCAGGTGGGATTGGTATCACCCCTTTTTACAGCATGATTCAATTTGCAACACAACACAGATCAACACAATCACTTTATTTATTTTATGGCAATCAAACATTAAGTGACACTGCTTTTTTTAATGAATTAATACAATTTGAAAAACAAAATCCACATTTTAAATTCATTCCCACGCTTGCGAATGCAGATCCTTCATGGCAAGGCGAAAAGGGGGTTATTACACAAACGCTCCTCAAAAAAAATATTCCTGACATCACAACACCGATTTATTACATTTGCGGATCACCCGCGATGGTCACTGCATTACAAGAAGCGTTGGTTGAAATGGGAATTGACGAAAACAAAATCAAAGTGGAAGATTTTCCAGGCTATTAAAGTCTGATAACAATCTCAAAGAGGATATCATGAATCGAAAAGCATTTTTGCAATTTTTATCCAATGAATTAGATGAATTAAAAAAAACAGGCCTTTATAAGCATGAACGTGTTATTGAATCACCGCAACAAGCCGTGATTGAATTACAAAACAAGGTGGAAGTTATTAATCTCTGCGCAAATAATTATTTGGGTTTATCTGATCACCCTACACTCATTGAAGCGGCAAAAAAATCATTAGACGAACAAGGGTATGGCATGTCCTCTGTCCGGTTTATTTGTGGCACGCAATCCATTCATGTCGCCCTCGAAAAAAAACTCAGTCACTTTTTAGGAATGGAAGATACGATTTTATATTCTTCCTGTTTTGATGCCAACGGGGGATTGTTTGAAACATTATTGAATGCTGATGATGCTATCATTAGTGATGCCCTTAATCATGCCAGTATCATTGATGGCATTCGCCTTTCAAAAGCAAAACGATTTCGTTATCAAAACAATGATATGCAGGATCTTGAAACTAAATTGAAAGAAGCTGAAGATTGCCGCGTCAAATTAATTGCGACCGATGGTGTTTTCTCCATGGATGGAACCGTAGCCAATTTGCCTGCCATTTGTGAGTTAGCTGATCGGTATGATGCCATGGTCATGGTGGACGATTCACATGCAGTGGGATTCATGGGTGAGCATGGACGAGGCATGCCTGAATACCATCATGTGATGGGAAGGATTGATATCCTAACCGGCACATTAGGCAAAGCATTAGGTGGCGCATCCGGTGGTTACACAAGTAGCCATCAAGAAATTGTGGCATGGTTAAGACAACGCTCAAGACCTTATTTATTTTCTAACTCATTAGCACCAACCATTGCAGCGACATCGATTAAAGTATTAGAAATGCTCGAATCCAATCAACATCTCATTCGTAAATTGCATGACAATAGCACCTATTTTCGCACCCAACTGTCCGCCTTAGGGTTTAATTTAGTACTAGGCAATCATCCCATTATTCCCATCATGCTAGGCGATGCCAAACTAGCCGGAGAAATGGCAGATCACATGCTGAAGGAAGGCGTTTATGTCATTGGCTTTTCGTATCCTGTTGTCCCACAAGGTCAAGCACGCATACGCACGCAAATGTCGGCGGGCCATGAAAAAGAGCATTTAGATAAAGCGATTGCTGCATTTGAGAAAGTGGGACGCAAATTAAATATTATTTCTTGAGGTCAAAATCAATGAAAGCACTTGTCAAAGCAAAACCCGACGTAGGCATTTGGATGCAAGATGTGCCCATACCCATTGTCGGACCGAACGATGTCCTCATTAAAATTAAAAAAACAGCGATTTGCGGCACGGATATTCACATTTATGACTGGGATGAATGGGCACAAAAACATGTTGCGGTCCCATTAGTAACAGGCCATGAATTCGTAGGCGAAGTTGTTGAAATTGGCAAAGAAGTTAAAACTTATTTTGATATCGGCGCCCGTGTATCAGGCGAAGGACATATTGCGTGCGGACACTGTCGAAATTGTCGCGCAGGTCGCTCACATCTCTGCCGTAGTAATGTGAGCGTCGGCGTCACGCGCAATGGTTGTTTCGCTGAGTATCTTTCGATTCCCGCCACCAATGCCTACCCAATCCCTGAAACAATTCCTGATAGCCAAGCATCGATTTTAGATCCGTTTGGTAATGCAGCACACACCGCACTTTCGTTTGATTTGGTGGGAGAAGATGTTCTCATTACCGGCGCAGGACCGGTCGGCATCATGGCAGCAGCTATTGCGAAACATGTTGGCGCACGTTATGTTGTCATTTCAGATGTGAATGAATACCGATTAAAATTAGCAGAAAAAATCGGTGTCACGCTTGCGATCAACCCTTTAAAAACCACTTTAAAACAAGTCATGCAGCAATTAAAAATGACCGAAGGTTTTGATGTGGGTCTCGAAATGTCTGGTAATGCACAAGCTTTTAACGACATGATCACCTACATGAATCATGCAGGTAAAGTTGCGCTCCTCGGTTTTTTACCTGAAAATACCGGCATTAATTGGAGCAAAGTGATCATGAAAGGTTTAGTCATCAAAGGAATTTATGGAAGAGAAATGTATGACACTTGGTATAAAATGATTACGATGCTACAAAGTGGTTTGAATATTGCACCTGTTATTACCCATGAATTCGCGATCCAGGATTACCAAAAAGCATTTGAAACCATGCACTCGGGATTATCCGGAAAAGTCATATTAAACTGGGAATGATAGTTGACTATGCATCACACAAATGAGGAAAACCCTTTATTACCAGAAAAAAATGTCGCCACACATGCAACATGGAAAGGAACCTCTCTGTCAAAACAATTGAATGTGGTTGGTACAATTACCTGTATTTTGGATACAGCCATTAATTTAACGGCCAGTCGCTCTAAAAAAATGGCTTCTTTTTTCTCAGATACCGTTCCTATTTATATCAGTGCTACTTATTATATTTTGCCTTCTGCTTCATTATTGGGTATTTATTTAAAAAATCTTTTTTTTGACAAATGCATGGGACAACCTCAGCCTGAAGAAGACGCCAACGAAAAAGCTGAGCGATTGATTGCTGAATTAAACGACGTTGATGGATTTGCCCAATTCCTTGAAGATCACCCAACCGCGAGAGAATCCTTGCTCAACAAAATTAATGATATGCAAAAAAATGGTTACATCGATAAAATTAATTTTTTTATTAATATTCTTTATTTTACGCTTCGTGCCATGCAAGGTGGTTTATTAATTTTCAAAGAATATGGCTTGTCTGACAAAAAAACCAACGAATCCATCACGGATTGGGCTGACTTTGCCTCAAGTGTTGTTAATGTCACGTACCTAATGACGATGCTCATTCATAATCATTGCCATCATCGACTATCTGAAAATAAACATATTTTATTTTCGACCAAACCTTCGCAACCTTCATTAACAGTGAATGCAGAAAAAATAGAAATTAAACATGGATAATAAAATCGCACTCCTTGTTCGAGCATTTGGTGAAATCTCTCTTCATGGTTGTTATCCGTAACAGCATCCTAATTTTAAGATTTAATTAAGATTTTTCTGCTAATTTAGTTGCTCAACTATAAATACAAAACACAAACGAGGCTCTTCCATGCAACGAGCACAACTACCTAAAAAAAATAAAAATATGCCACACCGTGAATCATCTGCGTTGCAAGAGTTATTATTAACAGATCCAGGACAAACAATTATTTTACAAAAAATTGACCTCCAAGATTATCCTCGATTAATGCAGACAAGTTACAGCATGTTTGAATCTTTTAAAAAAAACCACCTTCATTGTTGGTTGGCTAAATTAGCCTACCATCTTGCTCAAGAACCGGATGATGTTAAGGTGAAATTTATTCTTAAAAATAATCTCAATTTGTTATCTTTTATTTTCAATGAAGTAAGACTGCGATCGGTGACAGTGACCCATGTCACACCGTTACAATTAGTTTATGGAGCAGGTGATAATAAGATGTGTGAAACACTTATTCCATTTTTTGAAAAAAAATATGGCGGAAAAGATGCCGGCAGAGCTGAAATGCAAAAACAAATTAATGAAATGAAAAATGAACGAGTGAAATTTGATTTCGCCCCTATCATTGAAGCCATTTCAAATGAACCGTTTAACAATGGCCATGATCCTGAAACAAAAAAATGGATATTGAGTCCCCATACCCTGTCTGCTATCAAAAAATTTAGAGAAGATTTTGATGCAAGCCAACCAACGATCATTAATAAAGGTATGCATTTTCACTGGGAAACCTTACACGAATTAATTAATGCTTATGCTGCAGCCGCTGCTCAGTGGAATGCTCATTATTATTATCGATGCACGTTGTTAGAAGATGTCGCACTTTCACGAGTGCTCAGTCACATACCAGAAAATGGTGCGCAGTATTTTAACCAAGGCATTTTTTATTTAGAAAAAAACGAGCATAACGAGCATCCGGAACCTTTTGGGCGCATGAAAAGAATGCGAGATGGTCACAATTTTTATGATTCTTTAAAGCAGGATTCTGTTGATTTTTCTCTTGATAGTTCAGGGGTTGATGTCATATTTGGAACATCCCGAAACAACCCGGAAAATTGGGCGCGGAGCGCGCCAGCACGCCGCAAAGCATTCAAATCTTTTGTCGAACAAAAACTTCGAACTTGCAGAGCTTTCGCAGCGGAAATAACCAACTTCGAAATGAATGCACGACTGTCTAAGAAATGAGGTTGTGTTAACGCCGTCGTATAGTGCGCTGCTTGATCATACCCAAAAAAGCGAATGTGTTTTTGAAAAATTATTTGAATCTATCACTCAAATACGAAAACAACGCTCGCAATCCCATTGCTTCACCACCTTGAGGACGACCAGGACGCGAACGCAAATTCCATGCCATCATATCAAAGTGTAACCAAGGAATTTCATTTGGGACAAATTCTTTTAAAAATAACGCAGCCGTGATTGCACCACCATAAGGTTCAGATGAATTATTATTGATGTCTGCTATCGTACTATTTAAATATTCACGATATAAAGAAAATAACGGTAAACGCCACATCGGATCATGTTGTTTTTCACCATGTCGAATAACAGTTTGTACTATTTCATCATGATTTGAAAAAACAGCCGGCAATTCTGTTCCTAATGCAACCCGCGCCGCGCCGGTTAATGTTGTTAAATCAATTAAAAGATCCGGCTTTTCACTGATCGCTTCCGCTAAAGCATCTGCTAATATTACACGCCCTTCTGCATCGGTATTACCAATTTCGATCGTTAACCCTTGACGACTTTTAATGATATCACCCGGTCGATAAGCATTTCCCGAAATGGCATTTTCAACAACAGGAATTAACACACGCAACTGTATCGGTAATTTAGCTTCCATGATCATACGTGCAAGACCTAATGCATGCGCACCACCCGCCATATCTTTCTTCATCAATAACATGTGGGGTGATGATTTAATATCTAACCCACCGCTATCAAAACAAACACCCTTACCCACTAACGTCACTTTAGGATGAGAGGAATTTCCCCAATGCAAATCCAATAAACGTGGCGCATCATCGCTCGCACGTCCGACTGTATAAATGGAAGCATATCGATGTTGCAATAAATCTTCGCCAATAATTTGCGTAAATGTCGCACCATATTGTCGTGCTAATGTTTCAGCAACATTGGCAAATTCACTGGGCCCCATGTCATCTGCGGGTGTATTAATACAATCACGCACTAAATAAATCGAATCAACGATATTGGAAACAGATAATGCATATTGTTCAGGTAAATATAATTGAGCAGGTAATCGCAGTGGTTTTTTGTAACGCGTGAATTGATAAGCACCTAATCCCCAAGCAATTGCATCTGAAGCATAGCGTGGAGATGATAATTCAAATTGATAAATACCTTCGGGCAAAACAAATGGCAAATGTCCAACATTCCAAAAATAATCACTTTCTTTTGTATAACATAAGACTTGTGCGATGCGCCCATTTTCATTAGGAATCAATCGAACCACATTTTCATCAAATCGAAATGAATGATCCGATAACCATGTTTGCACAAAAGAAGATTGTGTTAACAACCATTCGGCATATTTTTTTTGCGAAATAACCGCAATGGGAATCACACGTTGATTCATTCCTGAGACAAAACAATGTTGCATCCCTATTCTCCAATCATTTGTTCTGCGGGAATATACGTCTCGTGTAATGCTTCAGCCACTGCACGATAAGTGATTTTTCCATGACAAACATTTAACCCATTTAATAAGTGACGATTACGTCGCATGGCTTCTTTATATCCCAAATTAGCTAATGATAAAGCAAAAGGTAACGTTGCATTATTTAACGCCACTGTTGATGTCCGCGGCACAGCCCCTGGCATATTGGCAACACAATAATGCACCACACCATCAACAACATAAGTTGGATTTTCATGTGTCGTCGGTTTGCTTGTCTCAAAACAACCGCCTTGATCAATTGAAACATCAACGACCACTGAGCCCGGACGCATGCCTCTTAACATGTTACGTGTCACTAATCGTGGCGCAGAAGCACCCGGAATTAAAACCGCACCCACCACTAAATCTGCCGACATCACATGTTCTTCAATTGAGTCAGTCGTAGAAAAAACAGTACTCACTCTAGAACCAAATTGTAAATCTAAGTGATATAACCGTTCCAATGACTTATCGATCACCACAACATAAGCACCCATTCCCATCGCAACACGCACGGAATTAGTACCCACGACACCACCACCAATCACCAATACTTTCGCGGGAGTCACACCAGGCACACCGCCTAATAACATGCCTTTGCCACCATTTTTAATTTCAAGACTCGTGGCACCCGCTTGAATAGCCATGCGCCCCGCTACTTCACTCATCGGTGCTAATAAAGGTAGCCCGCCCTGTTGATTGGTCACTGTTTCATATGCAATAGCAACACAACCGGATGCTTGCAATAATTTTGTTTGTTCAGGATCGGGAGCTAAATGTAAATAAGTAAAAATAATTTGATTTTCACGCAACATCCGACATTCTTGTGGCTGAGGTTCTTTTACTTTAATAATCATATCAGCTTGTGCAAAAATATCTTCTGCTTTATCAATAATACGAGCACCTACTTGTTGATAAGCATGATCATCAAAACCAATTTTTTCACGCAGATTTCTCTACAATAACTTGATGGCCATTCGCAATTAATTCTCTAACACTACTTGGAATCAGCCCAACACGATATTCAAAATTTTTAATTTCCTTTGGGACACCTATCAGCATTGAAAAACACTCCCGTTTTTAATTCTTAATTTTAAATAAGCCTGAATTCATTCTACTAAAATGTTTTCATCCATAATTGATTAATACGTTGCACAAATTTCGCGGGATCAGACAATGAACTTCCCTCAATTAATAAAGATTGTTCATATAAAAGATGAACCCATTCACTTAATTGGTCTTCCGTTAATTGAGTGCCTAATCCATCACGCAATTGGCGAATAATAGCATGATCTGGGTTTAATTCGAGAATGGGTTTGACTTCTTCAACCGTTTGCCCAGCTGCTTTTAACAGACGCTCCATTTGAGGTCCCATCGCATGTTGCTCACGTATCAAACACGCAGGCGATGTGGTTAAACGATGTGATAATTGCACTTCTTTAACTTTGTTATCTAAAATGCTTTTCATTTTTTTCAGCAAAGGATCAAATGTCTCTTTCTGTGCATGCTCCGTTTTTTCAGTTTCTTCCGTCGATTGCTCGGCAGTTAACTCTTCTGGCGATAAGTGACCTTTTGCAACGGACTGCAGCGTCTTACCATCAAATTCTGGTAAATGCGCAACAACCCATTCATCAATTTTATCCGTCAACAATAATACTTCGATATTATTTTTACGGAATATTTCAAGATGCGGGCTCGAATTGGCCGCTTGAATATGATCACTCACTAAATAGTAAATTTTCTTTTGATGCGGTTTCATGCGCGACACATAATCCGTTAATGAAACCGTTTGCTCAGATGATTGCGTTGATGAAAACCGTAATAATGTTGCGACACGATCACGATTTGCATAATCTTCTGCCGGCCCCTCTTTTAAAATATTGCCAAACGTTTTCCAACACTGCGCATATTTCTCGGGCTCATCTTGCGCTAATCGTTCTAACAAATCTAATGCATGACGAACCAACGCTGAACGTAATTTTGGAATAACGGGATGATCTTGTAAAATTTCACGCGAAATATTCAGTGGCAATGCGGTGGTATCTAAAACACCGCGTATAAATCGCAAATAATGCGGCATAAATTGTTCGACTTGATCCATAATAAAAATACGTTGCACATATAATTTCAATCCTTGACGAGTGTCTCGTTGCCAAATATCAAAGGGCGCAACAGCTGGCACATATAAAAGACAAGTATAATCAACATGCCCTCCTTCAATTTTGTGATGTGTCCATACTAAAGGATCTTCTGAATCATGCGCGATATATTTATAAAATTCTTTATGCTGCTCTTCTGTGATGGTATTTTTTGGAAGCGTCCACAGCGCAGTCGCACGATTGACTGTTTCCCATTCCATCGTCGTATTTTTTCCATCATCACTTTGCTTCAACATTAAAATCGGGACGTTTAGATGATCTGAATATTTGGTAATAATATGACGCAAACGCCAATCATTTAAAAACTCATCTTCACCTTCTTTTAAATGTAAAATAATATCGGTACCACGCGTTGCTTTTTCAATATTAGCGACCGTATATTCGCCATCTCCTTTGGATTCCCAACTCACTGCTTCATTTTTATCTAATCCTGCACGTCGTGTATTCACGGTGACTTTATCTGCAACAATAAAAGCCGAATAAAAACCTACACCGAATTGGCCAATTAAATGCGCATCTTTTTTCTGGTCACCTGTTAACTGTGTCAAAAATTCGCGTGTCCCTGATTTTGCGATCGTTCCTAAATTATTAATCACTTCTTCGCGATCCATACCAATACCATTATCACTGATGGTGAGTGTACGATGATCCTTATCGAACGTAATATGAATGACTAAATTGGAATCAGATTCATACAAAGCGGGATGAGACAATGCTTCAAAACGCAACTTATCATTGGCATCAGAGGCATTGGAAATGAGCTCACGTAAAAAAATTTCTTTATTGCTATAAAGAGAATGCACAACAATATCTAGTAATTGTTTGACTTCTGCCTTAAATTCACGATTTTCTTGCATGATCATATCCTCTACCCTTTTTTAAATTTAGCCTGTGTGAGGTTATATATAGCCATCAGAAAAATATTCAAGAGTAGAACAATTTGAAAACAATCGATTAAAAAAACAAACGATGACCCGTTCACATTGGGTCATCCTCTTTAGCACTTAAAAACAACCACATCCCTTTCTTCGAGGTGATTCTGATTCTGAAGATGACGTTGCGCCATCCGTGCCACTATTCGTTGTTGAAGTTGGCAAAACAGCTTGAGACGCTTCTTTACCGACGGCCAAAATAAATTGTGCCTGGTCCCGTTCTGCTTTTCCTGCAGCAAGACTCGAATCACTCTCGTTTTTTGTTGTCCATCGCTCACTCTGCATTTTATTGCGTAATTCATCAAATGTACCGAAGCTCAGTTGAAGAGTTGAACAAATTTCCATTTCGATTGTTCGAGGATCTATTGCTTGGCTACCGCTTTTCATTTCGATTGTTCGAGGATCTATTTCTTGGCTACCGCTTTTCGTTTTTCCTTCTATCGTTTCTCTACTTTTCATAACAATACATCGCTTTAGGTTAGTAAATGATCATTTTATTCTACCAACCAAACATTAATAGATTATTACTTCCGCTAGGCAATCGGATACTTTTTATTGCGATATTCCTTGAATGCTCGACCCAACTTGTTGAATGGTTTGATTAAATTTTGTTTTAAGGCTCGATAAAGCAGGGGAAACAACGCCCCCCAACCAAACCACGGCCGGTTGAAACGAATTGACCATTTTCGACTGTTGCCACCAAGGCTGTGAAGCGATAGGTGATAATTGTGCCACAAAAATAATAACTAAATTAATAACAAAACCACGTGCAATACCAAAAGCACCGCCCAATAAACGATTTCCTAGTCCTAGCATGCCTGTTTGAAAAGCTGTATTAAGCAATAGTCTAACAATAGCGCCCACCAATACCGTTCCTGCAAATAAAACACCAAAGCTAATACCTAGAGCCACGTAGGAAATAGGTTTGGTGGTATTGACACCAATAGCACCACTGGCTTGGCTCACGACACTTTGTACCGGCGCAGAACTGGTAAACGCATTCGCTAGAGGTTGTGCAAATAAAATAGCAATGGCAAACGCAGCAATTAAGGTACCCAAGGAAATCACTTCGCTCACTAATCCACGGATCAATCCGGTAACAGCAGAAAAGAAAAAAATCGCTAAAATAATCAAATCGACAACATTTAAATCCTGCATGATCAGCCCTTTTTTAGGTTAGGATGCCATAAGCATATCATACCGATTCCGCAATACTATCCGGTGTATCACTAAACACAGCATCCACACCCCATTCATAAAGTTGAGCGGCGCGTGAAGCATCATTAACCGTATAACAAAGCAAATAATTCCATTGATCTTTAATAAAAGCTGCTTTTTCTTTTGTCAAAATTTCTTGATTAACATGGATGGAAACACACTCCAATGATTTTGCAATAACCGGCCAATCGGGCTCCCAGTCATGCAACAATAATCCGATATGACAATGAGGTGACAATTCTCGCAATTGTCGCAACGCAGGAAAATAAAAACTGGAAAATAATATGCGTGAATCGGTCACTGAGAAATAAGGCTCAAGATCGTCTAACACACGCTCAACAAACCATTCTTCTTGCCCTGGCAATGCTTTGAATTCAATATTCGCAGCCATCTTATTTTCTAAGATAAATGGCAAAACCTGCTTCAAAGTCGGAATACGTTCGCCGGCAAAACGCGGATCAAACCATGAGCCGGCATCTAATGTTCGCAAATAAGCGTAAGGATAATCTTTTACAAAACCCTTGCCGTTTGTCGTTCGATCTAATGTTTCATCATGAAAGACAATCACTTCACCGCAAGCAGCCGGCATCACATCAAACTCAACCCAGGGAATATTTAATTGTTTTGCTTTTGTAAAAGACGCCATGGTGTTTTCGGGCGCATATGCACACGCGCCGCGATGTCCAATCACCGCAGGCATGACATCAAATGATAATTTCACTTTCACCTCAATCAAGAAGAAGAAACATGTGTTAAGTTTTGCACGACAGGATCCGGCATGGCAGCAAGCACAACCATCGCTTGTAGTTGCACTTTATTCCCCACCGTAAACGGTGCTGCGCTAACGACTTTATTCATCATCACACTGGCTGCCGTTAAAGGAATTGGCATAGATCGTGGACTCATATCTTGAAAATCAATTTGATGTACATAATATTTTTGATCCGGATATGCTTTATTCAATACATCAATTTCTGTTTTAGCCTGTTGGTAAATTTGATTTCTCAATACGGCATTCGCTGCCCTGATTTCATCTTCACTTGGAATGAATTGCACATTGCTAACCGTATAAGTTTCGCCCGGTTTACTCATCGTCTTTGCTTTGCTACGTAAATTAGCTAAGTCCGTTTGCGGCAATCGTGCTTGTGCATTAATTTGAATACTTTCTAACTCAGATTTATCTTGTTGCCGATTAAAAGAAATAATATGCCATTCACTTTTATCAGAGAATTGTTTTAATTTATCCAATACAGTTCCTTGAATTTTTTCGATACCTTGATCGGTCACGGAAGCATTCACAGCCACTTCAACTAACGCTGTTTTAGTTGTCACCCATTGCTCACTTTGCAGCGTCAAGGTGACTTTATTGAGCAAGGGATCTAAATTAACATCAGCCCACGTGGGAATTGAAAACAAAGCGATCAATGCAAAACAACCTATTTTCTTCATTATCTTCCTCCTATCCTAGGATCTGTTGAGAATTAAAATTATAGCGGTTTCAAAAATCAGGGTCATGTTTATTTTATGTTTTGGTCGCAAAAAACAATTCAACTGCTATACTGAGTAACATTTTTTTAACAGAATTTTACTTTAAATACCATGCCATACACTGACATCTTCACACCACCCTTACCAACCCATCCGGGAGAAACGAATCATTGGAACCAACTTCATGGCGCCAGCATGGGGCTCGCTCTTGCTTCTGCTATTCAGAAAAGTCGACAACCCTTACTGATTGTTGTTCCTGATCAATTAGTTGCGACTCACCTCATCGAAGCATTGCATTTTTTCAACAATAAAACAGATCCTATTTTATCGTTTTCAGATTGGGAAACATTACCATTCGATCATTTTTCGCCTCATCAAGATATTATTTCTGAGCGACTAGCCGCACTGTATCGCATGCCCATGATGCAACAAGGTGCTGTCATCACAACGATTGCTACTCTTCTACATCGCCTACCACCTTCACATTATCTTGAAGGACACCTTTTTTTACTCAAAGTGGGCGATAAAATAAATAGCGATATTTTAAAAACACGTTTAACACAAGCCGGCTATCATCATGTCAGCCAAGTGCGCGAACATGGCGAATATGCTATCAGGGGATCGATTATTGATCTCTATCCGATGGGCAGTAAACACCCTTTTCGGATGGATCTTTTTGATAATGAAATCGATTCCATTCGATTTTTTTCACCAGAAACACAGCGCTCGCTAGAAAAAATAAATGAAATTCGTTTACTTCCTGCCAAAGAATTCCCGATGACGGAAGAAAGCATTGAACGATTTCGACAAAATTTTCGCGGTCAATTTAGTGGCAACCCATTGAAGTGTCCACTCTATCAAGACATCAGTGATGGACTCTGTTCGCCAGGTATCGAATATTATTTCCCTCTTTTTTTTGAAAAAACAGCCACTTTATTTGATTATTTACCAACCAATACAATCCTTGTGACGGTTGGCGATACACTCGTCAAAGCCAATGAATTTTGGCAAGAAATCATGTTGCGTTATGAGCAGGGACGTTTTGATATTGCACGCCCACTACTCAAACCCGAACAACTTTTTATATCACTACAAGAATTAAAAAAATTAGAACAACCTTATGCAAAAATAAATATCAACCCAACCCAACCAACTATTTCCGATGAAAATAGTTTTGAAACAGCACCCGCACCTAATCTGACAATCGATCATAAAACAACACAACCACTCGCCTCTCTACAACAATTCATTGCTCATTATGATGGACGTATTTTATTTTGTGCAGAAACAATGGGACGTCGAGAAGTGTTATTGCAATTATTCAGAAATATCTCACTCTCACCACATTATTTTTCTTCGTGGCAAGCAGTTTTAGAAAGTGATGCGCGCTATAGTATTGTTGTCGCCCCATTAGAAGAAGGATTTGTCCTAACACATCCTTCTTTAGTTGTTTTTACTGAAACACAATTTTATGGCAAGCGCGTCATGCAGCGTCGATTACGCAAAAAATCGCCGCAAGATACCGATGCATTAATACGCAATCTCACTGAATTACAAATTGATGACGCCGTTGTTCATCTTGATCATGGTATTGGACGATACAAAGGACTCGAAACGCTACAAATCGGGGATCAGCTAGGCGAATTTTTATGTTTAGAATATCAAAATAGTGACAAACTTTACGTTCCTATCACTTCATTGCATCTTATCAGTCGCTACACAGGAACCGATCCTGAGCATATACCGATTCATAAATTAGGCACCGATCAATGGCAGCGTGCAAAACGTAAAGCCACTGAAAAAGTAAATGACGTTGCTGCTGAATTACTAGATCTTTATGCAAAACGTGCAGCACGCGAAGGATTTGTTTATCAACTCAATGAAGAACAATACACCACATTCACCGCTGCCTTTCCTTTTGAAGAAACACCTGATCAGCTACAAGCAATCGATCAGGTATTTGCTGACATGATCTCTACAAAGACCATGGATAGAGTAATTTGTGGTGATGTTGGCTTTGGTAAAACAGAAGTTGCTTTACGCGCTGCTTTTTTAGCTGTCTTAAACAATCAGCAAGTCATTGTATTAGTGCCAACCACTTTATTGGCGCAACAACATTTAGATAATTTTCGCAGTCGATTTGCGGATTGGCCAGTTCAGGTGGATATGCTATCGCGTTTTCGCACCAGTAAAGAGCAAAAAAATATTTTGCAAAAAATCAGTGAAGGAAAAATTGATATCATTATTGGCACACATAAACTTTTGCAAGATAACATTCCGTTTAAATCATTAGGGTTAGTCATTATTGATGAAGAACATCGTTTTGGTGTCAAACAAAAAGAAAAATTAAAAACACTACGTGCATCGGTTGATATCTTAGCACTCACCGCCACACCCATTCCTCGCACGCTGAATATGGCTTTATCCGGGATACGTGATTTATCAGTGATTGCCACACCACCTGCTCGTCGTCTCTCTGTTAAAACATTTGTCCATGAATATCAAGACAGTATTATTCAGGAGGCGGTACAACGTGAAATTATGCGTGGTGGACAAGTTTATTTTTTGCATAATGAAGTGATGACAATCGAACGCAAAGCAGAAGAAATCACCCGCTTAATTCCAGAAGCACGCGTTACGGTTGCTCATGGACAAATGCATGAACGCGATCTTGAGCGCGTGATGTCTGAGTTTTATCATCGTCGTTATAATGTATTAGTTTGCTCGACTATTATTGAGAGCGGCATTGATATCCCGACTGCAAACACTATTATTATTCATCGTGCAGATAAATTTGGTTTAGCGCAATTACATCAATTGCGTGGTCGCGTCGGACGTTCACATCACCAAGCTTATGCTTACCTACTCATTCCACCAACCAATATGCTAACAAATGACGCGAAAAAACGTCTTGACGCCATTGCATCGTTAGATAACCTGGGTATCGGTTTTACTCTCGCAACGCATGATTTAGAAATTCGCGGCGCAGGCGAATTATTGGGTGAAGAACAA
>CAYTKY010000038.1:0-18181 GCA_964438435.1 uncultured Coxiellaceae bacterium
GAAATTGAAATTAATTGAACCCTTGCGTGAATTATTTAAAGATGAAGTGCGCAAATTGGGAATTGAATTAGGTTTAGCATCAGATTTGATTGATCGTCATCCTTTTCCAGGACCTGGTTTGGGTGTGCGGGTGGTCGGTGAAGTCAAAGAAGAATATGTGGAAAAATTACGTTTAGCCGATGCAATTTTAATTGAAGAATTATACAAAGCAGATTTATACAATAAAGTCAGCCAAGCATTCGCTGTTTTTTTGCCGATTAAATCAGTGGGAGTGATTGGGGATGCAAGACATTATGATCATGTTATTGCAATTCGTATCGTTGAAACAGTGGATTTTATGACAGCGCATTGGGCACGTGTGCCATATGAATTTTTAGAACAAGTTTCTAGTCGAGTGATTAATGAAGTGCCTGGTATTTCTCGTGTGACTTACGATATTTCTAGCAAGCCACCTGCCACGATCGAGTGGGAATAATGTTTTCACAGCGTGATGAATATTGGATGCGGCACGCATTCGAACGGGCGAAAGAAGCGGCACGACAAAAGGAAGTTCCTGTTGGGGCTGTTTTGGTTTCAAATGATGAAATGCTGGGTGAGGGTTTTAACTCACCCATCGCTCATCATGATCCTTCTGCGCATGCTGAAATGATAGCTTTGCGTCAGGCTGCAAACAAAATTCAAAATTATCGATTAGTGAATACGACACTTTATGTCACGCTCGAGCCTTGCATGATGTGTGCGGGCGCATTAATTCATTCGCGTATTCAACGGTTAATTTTTGCAGCACCTGATCCAAAAACAGGCGCGATTGTCAGTCAGGCTCGTCTGCTTGATTCGGCTTTCTTGAATCATCGTATTCATTATTCAAGTGGACTATTAGGGGTGGAGTGCGGAGAATTACTAAGAGATTTTTTTCGTAGTAAAAGATAGGATCTAATGAAATGATTATTCTTGGTGCAGTGACTCATGTCATCTATCCCGTCTGATCTTATTAGAAAGATTATTCACATTGATATGGATTGTTTTTATGCTGCTGTTGAAATACGTGATAATCCGCAGCTTGCCGATAAACCGGTTGCAGTTGGTTCTTCAGCAGAAGAGCGTGGGGTGCTCTGTACTTGTAATTATATCGCTAGGAAATTTAAAGTCCGATCTGCAATGGCAACTGCTTATGCGCAACGTCTTTGTCCTGATTTAATTGTATTGCCTGTTAATATGCAAAAATACCGTGAAGTATCTGACATCATTCATTCTATTTTTTTAGAATTTACACCTTTAGTTGAGCCGCTTTCATTAGATGAAGCTTATCTTGATGTTACGCATTCTCAGCATCATCAAGGCAGTGCGACGCTGATTGCAAAAGCAATTCGTCAAAAAATTTGGGACACGGTAGCGCTGACTGCTTCTGCTGGTGTTTCAACAAATAAACTACTTGCTAAAATAGCAAGCGGTTGGAATAAACCCGATGGTTTGTATGTTATTCGTCCGCAAGATATCGCGTCATTCATGCAAAATTTACCAGTTGACGAATTATTTGGTGTAGGGAAAGTAACGGCTAACAAATTACATGCATTAAAATTAAAAACGTGTGCTGATTTGCAAACCATTTCATTAATAGAATTAATTCATTATTTCGGAGAAAAGAGTGGAAATAGATTGTATGAACAATGCAGAGGAATCGACCATCGCATGGTGGAACCGAATAAAACCAGAAAATCACTGAGCGTAGAACAAACGTTTAGACAGGATATCGTTATGGATGAGCATTGCTTAACGATTTTACATGATTTATATGATGCATTAATGGAGAGACTAAAAAAATATCTTATCAATCGGTCTATCAAAAATCAGTGTGTTAAAATTAAGTTAAGTAATTTTAAAACAGTGACGTTGGAACGATCATCTCAATATCCTAATTTCTCACTTTATGAGCATATGCTGTTTGAATTAATTAATCGATCTTATGGGAAGATAAGATTAATGGGGGTGGGTGTTCATTTTGCACTATAATTAATTGTGCGTATTATTTGATCGATTCTTGTACTTTCTCTCTCATTTCCTGTATCTTCATAGAATATGGATAACATCAAAGCGTTTAGGTCATTCCTACGTTGTGTTTCATTTTGCACAGCAGATAGTTATGACCTTTTAGGAATCTCTAATTTTTTTAAAAAGAAAGGATATGTTACGCGCCTTTCTCGAGATGTTTTGCATGTCATGCATCTCAAGCGTCCTGGCGATATCTTTTTTTTCAATCACGGTTGTATTGTGAGTTGGGGGTTCAAGAAAAGTTTTGAAGATAAATTAGTTGAACAGGTGCGGGAATTTTCGCTGCATCATTTAACTCGGATTGAGACCGATCATTTTTTTTATCATTATGGAAATGAAACAACAATTGATACGAATGATCGTTATCGATTGGATATTATTATGTTGGATTCTGAAGAAGCGAATATCAAATTGGCGATTTCTTATGGCCTTGCTCAGTCGATTAAACTAGAAGCATTTGAAGAAGCGATTAAAGAAGCGATTAAGAAAAATAATTATTTGCCTGAAGAGATAGCGATACACGGTATTATTTCTTTATCAAGACGTGCTATTTTTAAACGGATCGGTGAAATATTTATTGCGCGTAGTTCGATTAATTTAAATATTGAATATCTCGATGCACCTGAATTTTTTTGGCGTAATCCCAGTCTTGAACCTTATTATATTATGGTGAAAAAATTCTTAGATATTGAAAGCCGTGTGATGGCATTGAATCAAAAATTAGATGTCTTGCAAGAATTGCTGGATATTTTAAACAGCCAAGTTCAGCATCGACATTCCAGTTTATTAGAAAGCATTATTATTTTGTTAATCATCGTGGAAATTATCATCAGCCTTTTTCAATTTCATGTGGTTTGATTTTAAGATTTTTCCGATGCCGTGATCCTGCGCTAAAAAGTCACGAGAAACCACGGCATGGAGAGATTATCTAAAAGTAAGCCAGCAAGAGAATCTTATTGGCTTATTGGTCGCTAGGTGCTTCTTGACCGTTACTTTTATCTTTTTCAGCAGATTCTGTTTTAATAGCAGCAGCGCCAACTTTCGCAACTAATTTTTCTTTGATGCGTGCAGCACGTCCACTTAATTCGCGCATGTAATAAAGCTTAGCACGGCGAACATCGCCTCGACGTTTGATTTCAACAGACTCAACGGTTGGGCTGCAACTTTGAAACACACGTTCAACGCCTACACCATGAGAAACTTTACGGACAGTGAAAGAAGAGTGATAGCCACGATTACGTTTGGCGATCACAACACCTTCGAATGATTGCAAACGAACACGTTCGCCTTCTTTTACTTTGACTTGAACAACAACAGTATCGCCAGACTTAAAATCAGGAAGTTGTTTCGCTGATTGCATGAATTCTGATTCAATGGATTGTATGATTTTGTTACTCATTTTTCTGATCCTCTAACAAGTTGTGCGATTTTATACATATTCGAAGATTTTTTCGAGTAATATTTTACTTTTTAAAAACAAAGCATTAGGGTCTAATGGGTTGCAGACGTTATTGGCTTGTTTTTTTTGAAAATTCTTCAATAAATTCAATCAATAAACGTGATTCTAGGGGTGATAATGATTTTTTCTCGAGAAGATCGGGACGCTTTAACCAGGTTTTCCCTAAGGATTTTTTTAATCGCCACTCGTGAATATGTTGATGATGGCCGCTCAATAATACGTCAGGTACCGATAGATTATTAAATATTTCCGGCCGAGTATATTGCGGATATTTCAGTAATCCAGAAGTTAACGAATCCTGTGAAACAGAAGCTTCATCACCGACAACGCCTGGAATAAGGCGGGCAATGACATCAATCATCACCATGGCGGCTAATTCTCCACCCGTGAGAATGTAATCACCCATCGACCATTCTTCATCGACTTCTTGCTGAAGAATACGCTCATCAATGCCTTCGTATCGCCCTGCAATTAAAGTGAGATTGTTTTTTGCGAGCAATGTTTCTGCGGCGGTTTGATTAAAAGATTTTCCTTGAGGCGATAAGTAAATAACCGTTGTTTTTTCTGAAGAATTTTTTTTAACAGCATGAATAGCTGCTTGTAGGGGTCCTGGCATCATGACCATGCCGGGTCCACCGCCATAAGGGCGATCATCCACGCATTGATGTTTATCTTGAGTGAATTCTCTTGGGTTCCAGAGGGATAGGTTTATCAAATTTTCTTTGATCGCTTTACCTGTGATGCCGTAATCAAGCGCTTTAAACATGTCGGGGAAAAGGGTGAGGATATTAAATTGCACTTACAAAAGCTCCCAGTCAACGCGAATTTCTTTTTTGATGAGATCAATGTGCTTAATCGTTTCACCAAAAAGATAAGGAATGGCATGCTCTTTGTGATCGTGATCTTCAACGACCAAGACGTCGTTTGCACCCGTGGCGATCAGGTAAATGACTTTACCGTAAATGCAACCTTGTTGATTAATAACAGTCAGTCCAATCAGGTCAGACCAATAATACTCATTTTTTTTAAGAGCAGGTAATTGGGAGCGCCGAATCATCACCAGGTTGCCTGTTAATAAACGTGCGTCCTCAGGGGTGTGAACGCCAACAAGCTTAACAAGCATATTTTCGCCATGTAGTTTGCTAGCTTCAATGTGGATTTCATTATAGCGGCCTTGCTGATCGCAAAAATACCAAGGCTGGTAATCAATGATATTGGCGTTAAATTCAGCGTAGCTAAAAACTTTCAGCCATCCGCGAATGCCATGTGCGGCGCCAATTTTTCCAATAGTGATATATTGATTTTCTTCTTGAATCGCATCACCCGCCGTGACGGCGGGTTTGCTATGGTGATCATTAGTTTTTCGCATATCTCGAAGTGAGATTAACTAGCAACTTGTGTTTGTGCGGCTTTCTGGTGGCATTTTACTAAATGTTTAACGCGGTCAGATGGTTGAGCGCCTTGGCTAATCCAATGATTGATGCGTTCAATGTCCATATTCAAGCGAATATCTTTGCCGGCTGCAATGGGATTGAAATAGCCAACTTGCTCAATGAAGCGACCATTGCGAGAACGTTGCTTTTCAGCGACAACAATGTGATAAAAAGGGCGTTTTTTAGCTCCGCCACGGGATAAACGAATCACGACCATGGTTTTATTATTCCTCTCATAAACGTATTAGATAGCATGCAACAAAGGTTGGGAATTATACGTTAATTTTCAATGCTTGCAAACAATAAAAACGCGTGCACTAAAAAGGCATATTAGGCGGCAATCCCCCGCCACCAAAAGGAAATTTTCCTTGCAGTCCGCGCATGAGTTTCATCATGCCGCCTTTTTTAAACATTTTTTTCATCATCTTCTGCATTTGTGCAAATTGATTCAGTAATTGATTGACCGCCTGCACGCTCGTACCTGAGCCACCTGCGATGCGTCGTTTATGCGAATTTTTAATGAGATGAGGAAAGCGACGTTCTTTGGATGTCATGGAATTAATAATGGCTTCAATTTCAACAATCTTTTTTTCTTGAAATTGATCTTTAAGATGTTGTGGTAACTGATTGACGCCAGGTAATTTATTCATGATTCCAGCGACGCCACCCATTTGATGGATTTGTTTTAATTGATCGCGAAAATCTTCCAAATCAAATGTTTTGCCTTTTTTAATTTTTTTGACGAGTTTTTCTGCTTTGCGTTTATCTAAATTGCGTTCGGCTTGTTCTACTAAGGAAAGAATGTCGCCCATGCCTAAAATACGTGAAGCAATCCGATCGGGATAGAACGGTTCTAATGCATCGATTTTTTCACCAATACCCATAAATTTAATGGGCTTACCTGTGATTTGGCGTATCGATAATGCGGCGCCGCCTCGCGCATCGCCGTCTGTTTTAGTGAGGATGACGCCGGTTAACGGTAAAGCATCATTGAAAGCTTTAGCTGTATTCGCCGCATCTTGCCCTGTCATGCTATCGACAACAAATAATGTTTCAACGGGATGAATGGCAGCATGCAAGCGCTTAATTTCCGTCATCATTTCTTCATCAATATGCAGCCGTCCTGCGGTATCGAGAATCAATACATCGATGACTTTATTTTTGGCTGCTTGAATAGCAGCTGATGCAATGTGAATAGGATTTTGTGAGGCATCGCTTGGAAAAAATTCAACACCCACCGATTGGGCAAGTGTGGCTAATTGATCGATAGCGGCAGGGCGATAAATATCAACGCTGGCCACCATCACCGATTTCTTCTGCGTTTCCTTGAGCCAGCGAGCGAGTTTTGCAACTGTTGTGGTTTTACCAGAGCCTTGTAGGCCGGCCATTAAGATAATAGCAGGAGCTTGCGTTTTTAAATTGAGTGTTTCATTGAATTCACCCATGACGATCACCAACTCGTCATGAACTAATTTTATCAGCATTTCACCGGGTTTAACGCTTTCGATCACTTCTTTCCCCAGTGCTTTCACCTTGACGTCATCGATGAATTTTTTTGCAACGGGTAAAGCAACGTCGGCCTCTAACAATGCAATGCGAATGTCGCGCAGCGTCTCTTCGATATTGGCTTCCGTTAACCGACCTTGGCCTGTTAAGTTTTTGATGACTTTATTTAAACGCTCAGATAAATGATTGAAATTAAGCATTGCTCAACCGCTCTTATAAAAAATATGAAAGTAATAGCGGCGCAAAGTATACCTAAAAGAATTTGCGGGGCATAGCGTTTATATTTTCCGTTTAAATGATTCCACAAGCAGAGGCAGATTGTTGATGATAGGCCTCGTCATTTTCTTCTTGTGGGGGAAGCCCGGCCACTGTTTGGGTTGTGGTAGTATTTATGTTTGTGTTCCCGAAGAGAACGTTAGAATTTCCTTGAGTATAATAAGAGGATGGTTGTTCTGCTAGCAATGGACGTTCTTCGTCAGTGGTAGCAAAACATTGGAAAATTCGCTGGCAACCGGCATTTATTTTATTTGTAATTCCCCCAACAACACGATGCACGGGATTGCTGACGGATGCGGTTGCCAGCCATACTTGTTGTGCGAACATAACCCAACTTAATATTTCAAGATAAGTATCAGGAAGATTGCTATTATCTAGTTCCGCTTTTTTTCTTAAGCTGTCATAGAAAGATAAGTTGAGTGCTCTATTTAAGTAAGATAAATAAACAGCCATTCCTAATGACAGTGAAAAAGAAAATAAGCGTGTTGGGGCATATCTTTCTTCAGAAGAAATAGATTCTTCGTCTGCAGCATGACGCACTAAAAAGGGTAAGCAGTTATCTTTTGAATGCACAATCTCTTCTGGGTTTTTGATAGTTCCCTGAGGCGTTTTGAAAACAGTTGCTAAGTTAGCAGCCGCAATGAAATGTTCTTTAATTTTTTTATCTTGTCCAATTACTTCATACTTCAAACCATTCTTTTCTATATCGACCTCTAAATAAATTCTTTTTGGAAGACGTTCTGTTTTACTCATTAAATCGAGCTTATAATTTTGAAAATATCCCAAAAAATCATCTAATGCATTAATAGAAAATAAACCAGAGAAGCAAAAGTTAGGTAACATATTTAAAAAACCGAGTGTGCCAACCGTTGCTAAAACGGGAGTCTGTTTGATTTTAAAAATTTCTTCCATGGCAACAAAGCCTTGTACAAATGTTTGCAGTGATGCTAGTCCCCCTAATGAAAATCCTAGCAAGGGACTGACAATTTTACTCACAGAATTGTGATAAGGATGCGACTGCCCGGCCGCATATTCTCGCATTGCTTTAAACATTTCTGTTGTTTCAGTTAATAAGGTTGTCATGCCTGCGCCCGTTGAAGCTAGTATGCTAAAAGCTGTCCAACCGGTTGATGAAATTTGATTGGCGAATTTGTATTCTTCGGGTAAGCCGCTGATAAAATAGTGTGCTTTAACCAATTCGAGCCAAGGACCATACAAGGCTAAAAAAAATGAAGTCAAAACAATGGCTCTTTCTTTATTTAGAGATATTTTAGGCCAATGCTGGGGAGCGGTACGTGTTTTTATGATATGACAAAATTCTTCAAAATTTTCCAGTACAGTTTCAGCATTTAAACCTAATGACGCTAAGAAAGCGATGGTTGTTCCTGAAGCAAGCAGGCTGGGATGAATATCTTTATCTAAGGAAATCGCTTTGCCAAGATCCGCAGCATCGGTGAATGCATTTGATATGGGTGCAAACAGAATAAAAAGAAATAGAAAACGTTTGATCCGTTCGCGATAATCATCGTTATGATCACTGTCGGTATCTTGGCTTTCAGTGCCACCCGAGGAAATGGTATTCATTGTATCAGTATCGGCGTCCTGTTCGGGTGTAGAACTATCGCTAGACGTATCACTACTTTCATTGTTAATCGGGGCACCACTAGTTTGTAAGGCGCCATCTTGCTCCTCTTTAGACGTATCACCACTTTCATCGTTAATCGGGGCACCACTAGTTTGTAAGGCGCCATCTTGCTTCTCTTTTTGTTTTTTTGCTTCTTCTGCTTCTAGTAGGTTGTGGAGCATTTTTCAGCCTCATTCAGATATGGATATGAATATGTGTTTGCGCGACATTCATAAATAATTATATTCTTGGATAAACAGCATTCTACCTAAGGATGCTTAACGCAGAATGAATTAACAAAACGTTAATTTTTGAATAATTGAGGTATTTTATTTTGAGCCAATTTCAAATTATTTTATTTAGTCTAATTTTGTTTTTATTAATTTTTGTTTCTGCTTTTTTTTCATGTGCGGAAACAGCGTTGATGTCGGTGAATCGTTACCGATTGCGTCATAAAGCGCAAATGAAAAAAAAATACGCGGTACGTGTTTTGCAATTACTGAAACGCCCTGATCGTTTATTGGGCGTGATTTTGATTGGCAATACATTCGCCAACATATTAGCTTCTTCATTAGCAACTTTATTGATTTTCCATTTTTGGGGAGAAAAGGGCGCATTATTAGGCGCAATTTTATTAACATTTGTGATATTAATCTTCGCAGAAATTACGCCTAAAACGCTTGCCGCTATTTATCCAGAACGTGTTGCGAGATGGTTGGTATATCCCGTTTATCTTATTTTAAAAATATTTTATCCCATTGTTTGGTTGGCTAATTTGATTGCAAATGGATTGTTGCGTTTATTACGAATTAATGTAACCACTTATGCCCTTGAACCTTTATCGCGCGAAGAATTGCGTAGTATTGTGCATGAGACAGCTGGGAAAATTTCACGTCAATATCAAAAAATGTTATTAGGTATTTTAGATTTAGGCAAGTTAACCGTGGATGATGTCATGGTGCCACGTCGTGAAATTGTCGGCATTGATATCGAACAATCATGGGAAATTGTTTTGCAGCATATTCAACAATGTCAACAAGAATGGTTGCCTGTTTATCGCTATCATGTCGATCAAATGATTGGTGTCTTATATATTCGGGACATGTTTAAATTATTATTGTTACGCGCCGAACTTAATAAAGAAGTCATTCAGCAATTTTTGCACGAACCTTATTTTGTTCCAGCAGGCACTTCATTATATGTGCAACTCAGTTATTTTCAGCAAAATCGCAATAAAATGGCTTTTATTGTCGATGAATACGGTGAAATACAAGGCTTGTTAACATTGGAAGATATCCTCGAAGAAATTATTGGTGATTTTACGTCTAGCATGGCGCAAGCGAAGCGTATCGAATTGCAAGGTGATGGAAGTTATTTAGTTGATGGTTCGATGATGATTCGTGAATTTAATCGCGCATCCGAATTTGAACTACCTTTGCATGGTCCTAAAACAGTGAATGGATTAATTATCGAATATCTTGAGGCGCTTCCCCATGAAGGAACGGCTATATTAATTGCAGAGTATCCTATCGAAATTATTGAAGTAAAAGAAAACAGGGTGGAAACAGCGAGAATTTTTCCTCGATATAAAGCGCATCATAAGGGATAACGAAACAAAAATGGCGATAATCATCAGCGAATAATCAATGCCGCTACCACATGACGATCTTCGGCTGATAAAGCGTTAAATGTGCGACAAGCAGCACTCGTATCCATGATTTCAACACCGATATTTTGTTGGATGAGATGACCATATATCTCAATAGGAGGAAAAACAAGCTGAGAACCTGTCCCGATCAATAAAACAGCGGGTTTGAGATCAAGGATCAGTGAAAGCGATGAAGCCGTTAATTCGTCGATAGTTTGTGGCGACCAATTTTCAATCAGTTGATTCGGCGTGATGATTAAACTCTGAGTGAATGTGACGTCATTGATTTGAAGCATACCTGGTTTAAATGAGCGAATTTGTTGTGTTGAGCGATTTTCATCCAATTCTAATGTTGCCATCGGTATCTCCGATTTTTGTTTGACAGTCAGCATGCCGCTAATTATGTTAGCAAGTAAACGTTAATGTCTAAGGATTTTACCATGACGACGCGACCTCCTTCCCATTTTATTCCGTTACCGCAAAAAAGTGTTGCCATTGCTTTATTGTTTAGCGTGATCCTGGGCCCTGTTGGATTATTATATGCTTCTTTTTGGGGTGGTTTATCTATGATTGTGGTCGCGATTATTGTTATCAGCGGCCGTTTTTTATTTTTAACAATGGTACTGTGGCTGATTTGTTGTATTTGGAGTGTTGGTGCAGTAGAAGCTTATAACAAACGTTTATCAGAGCATAGTTCGAATGCATAAAAAAATAATTAGACGACCCTGCCAATCGATAGACGCTTTAAATGTACTTCATCCGGTATTGAATCGCATTTATGCAGCGCGACGCATCGAATCCATTCAAGCATTAGATTGTTCGTTTAATGCGTTGCAATCGTATGAGTCCTTATTAGGGATCAATGATGCTGTCTCATGTTTAGGAGAAGCGATTCGTTTGAATCAAACCATTTTAATTGTGGGTGATTTTGATGCTGATGGCGCGACCAGTACAGCGCTCGCTGTTCGTGCACTACGCGCTTTAGGTGCAAAACAAGTGGAATATTTGGTGCCGAATCGATTTGCTTATGGGTATGGATTAACGCCTGAGTTAGTCGCTGTTGCGAAAAATAAAAATCCCAGTGTGATTGTCACGGTTGATAATGGAATTGCTAATCATGCTGGTGTTGATGCAGCAAAAGCATTAGGGATGCGTGTTGTGATTACGGATCATCATTTGCCCGCAGCAATATTGCCATTAGCCGATGCTATTGTGAATCCCAATCAACCGCATGATCCTTTTCCCAGTAAAAATCTCGCCGGTGTGGGGGTGATTTTTTATGTGATGCTGGCATTGCGTCGTTATTTATCTCAACAAACCTGGTTTGCTGAACGAGGGATGGCATTGCCTAATATGTCGCAATTTTTAAATTTAGTGGCATTGGGGACAATAGCTGATTTAGTTCCTTTAGATCAAAACAATCGCATTCTTGTCCAACAAGGATTACGTCGCATTCGAGCAGGGCAATGTATTCCGGGTATAGTGGCATTACTTGAATTGTCGGGCCGTGATTTTAAGCAAGCCTCAGCGAGTGATTTAGGGTTTGCTGTTGCTTCGCGTTTAAACGCGGCAGGACGAATAGACGATATGTCGTTAGGTATCGAGTGCTTGTTGTCCGATGATGCTGCACGTGCGCGTGATATTGCGCGCGAGTTAGATCAATTGAATCACGAACGTAAATCGATTGAAAAAGAAATGCAAGTGCAAGCATTCGAAGCGTTAAATAAAACAACGGCCAATCTAAAAGAAAATTTGCCGCGTGGAATTTGTTTGTATGATCCATCATGGCATCAAGGTGTGATTGGTATTTTAGCTGCGCGTATTAAAGATCGGTTTAATCGTCCCGCCATTGTGTTTGCACCAGGTCAAGACAATCAATTGAAGGGTTCCGCACGTTCCATTCCAGGATTGCATATTCGCGATATATTAGCGTTGATTGATGCGCAGCATCCTCAACTGATTATTAAATTTGGTGGGCATGCGATGGCTGCTGGATTAACAATTGCGTCTGATCGTATCCACGATTTTAGCAATTTTTTTGAAAAGGTAATTGCAGATCGTGTGACAGAAGCTGAATTAGAACATGCGTTGCTGAGTGATGGTGAATTACAAGCAACCGATTTAAATTTAGAAATGGCAACGATGTTGCGTGATGGAGGTCCATGGGGTCAAGCTTTTCCCGAGCCGGTTTTTGATGGCACATTTCATGTTCTTGAACAACGGCTGGTGGGTGATAAGCATTTAAAGCTTCGTTTGGCTTGTGAAAATAAAACGTTAGATGCGATTTCTTTTTTTGTTGATACAAATAAATGGCCCAATCATCGTTGTCAGCAAGTGCGTGCTGTTTATCGGTTAGATATTAACGAATACAAGGGCCGATCCAATTTGCAATTAATGATTGATTATTTAGAACCTATTCACTGAGTGATCGAAACAAGGGCTTCGCTGGAAAAATTTTTTTCTACAAAATCCCAATTCACAATTGACCAGAATTTTTCTAAATAGTTAGCGCGTGCATTTCGATAATCGATGTAATAAGCATGTTCCCATACATCACAAGTGAATAAAGCTTTTTTATTTGATTTCATCGGTAATCCGGCATTGCTTTCATTAATAATTTCTAATTTTCCATTGGCATCTTGTGCAAGCCAAGTCCAGCCGGAACCAAATAATTTGGTAGCTGAATCAATGAATAATTTTTTAAATTCATCAAATGAACCGAATGTTTTTTTGATGGCATCTGCTAATTTTCCAGATGGCTCGCCCGTGCTGTTTGGTGTAAGGCAATGCCAGTAAAAAGTATGATTCCAAATTTGTGCTGCATTATTAAAAATACCGCCGCTCGATGTCATGATGATGTCTTCTAAGGGAAGTGTCGCAAATTCAGTGTCTTTCACTAACTTATTTAAATTATTCACATAAGCGAGATGATGTTTTCCATAGTGATATTCCAGTGTTTCTTTGGAAATGAAAGGTTGTAGCGCATCCATTGCGTAAGGTAGAGTAGGTAATTCAAACATGTATTTTCTCCGTATTATAATAAGTAATGTGTTTAACTATTTTCGTAACCACTCACCCGGCGTCATTGCGAAACCCGCGTTTTTTGCGGGTTGAAGCAATCCAGTTAGCATTCTTATGGATTGCTTCGTCGCAAAAAACGCTCCTCGCAACGACGAGTGAGTAGTTACCTATTTTCTTCTGAACGTTTTGTTAGAATTTCAAATCCGGTGTCAGTCACTAAAATGGTATGCTCCCATTGCGCAGACAAACTATGGTCTTTCGTCACCACCGTCCATCCGTCTGGTAATAATTTAACATCTCGTTTCCCTGCATTAATCATGGGTTCAATGGTGAAAATCATCCCGGGTTTTAATAGGGCACCTGTGCCAAATTTTCCGTAATGCAATACATTGGGTGGCTCGTGAAAAATTTTGCCAATACCATGACCACAATATTCTCTGACTACCGTGAATCGATTTTTTTCAGCATGTTGCTGAATAACGGCTCCAATATCACCCAAGCGAGCGCCTGGTTTGATTTGTTTGATTCCCAAGTACATGCATTCTTGTGTGACTTTAATGAGCCGTTGTGCCATCAACGATGTTTTGCCAACGGTAAACATTTTGCTCGTGTCGCCATGGTAACCATCTTTTAAAACGGTTACGTCAATATTGATAATATCGCCATCTTTCAATTCGCGGGGTCCTGGAATACCGTGGCAAACCTGATGGTTGACAGATGTACAAATAGATTTTGGAAAGTTGTGATAATTCAAAGGGGCTGGAATCGCATGTTGCACATTGACAATGTAATCATGGCAACGTTGGTTCAATTCGTCAGTGGTGACGCCTACTTTAACATGAGGGCCAATCATATCTAATACGTCAGCGGCGAGCTTGCCAGCAATTCGCATTTTTTCAATATCTTCGCTGGTTTTGATGATAATGTCTGTCATTCGTTAGAACCTCATGGAGGAATTGCTGAAAACCGGGTTTCTATGGTATAAAGGCGTGCTTTATTAAGCAACTAAACTTTTATATTAACTTTGTTTAACCGTTTATTGGAAATATCCATAGCGGAAACACCACACGCGTACCACAACTATTTACCGGGTGCTGGATGTGAAATTGACATCGAGTTGGTGAGTAGGGTAGGCGGAGGCTTAACCCGGAGAGGAAAAGATCATGCAAGTTTCAATTCAAGATATGTTAAAAGCGGGTGTTCATTTTGGTCACCAAACACGTTATTGGAATCCTAAAATGGCATCTTATATTTATGGTGCTCGTAACAAGATTCATATTATTGATCTTGGTAAAACCTTACCTTTATTTCAAGATGCCTTGAATTTTATTGGTGGAGTTGCGGCAAAAAAAGGCAAAGTATTATTTGTTGGCACTAAATATGCGGCACAAGATATTATTCAGCAAGAAGCAGAACGTTGCAAAATGCCTTATGTGAATCGTCGTTGGTTAGGTGGTATGTTGACGAATTATAAAACCATCCGTCAATCCATCAAACGTTTGAAAGAATTAGAAGCGATGTTTGATTCAGGTAAATTTGGTCGTCTGACAAAAAAAGAAATCTTAGGTTTAGAACGTGAGAAAGATAAATTATTGATTAGTCTCGGCGGTATTAAAAATATGGGCGGGATTCCTGACGCATTATTTGTGGTTGATGTGGGTCATGAAAAAATTGCAGTTTGTGAAGCGAATCGTTTAGGTATTCCTGTGATTGGTATCGTAGATTCCAACAATAACCCAGATAATATTTCGTATGTCATTCCAGGCAATGATGATTCAACACGTTCCATCCGTTTTTATGCGGATTGTGTTGCTAATACGATTTTAGATGCACGTGCCAGCATGTTGGACGGAACAGAAGAAGTGGCAGATGAATTTATTGAAGTGCAAGCAGCATCAGGAATAAATGAATCGCTAAGTGAAGGCGAAGATCAAACTGATAACAATGGCTTGGACAAATAACGAGGTGACACTAATGACAACAACGATTTCAGCTGCTCAAGTAAAAGAGCTGCGCGAATTAACAGGCGCTGCGATGATGGATTGCAAAAATGCGCTCACCATCACGAAGGGTGATATGGAACGGGCAATCGAAGAATTGCGTAAACAGGGCATCACTAAAGCAAGCAAAAAAGCAGGCCGTATTGCGGCAGAAGGCAACATTGTTATTGCCGAAGATGGGAAGCAAGCGGTGATGATTGAAGTGAATAGTGAAACCGATTTTGTAGCGCGTGATGTCAACTTCACTCAATTTGCAAAATCCATTTCAGATGCTGCTTTGCAAGCGAAGGTCAATACAGTTGACGAATTGTCTGCATTGACTTTGCTAGATACCAACAAGACAGTGGAAGAAACACGTCAAGAATTGGTTTCTAAAGTAGGTGAAAATGTGCAACTTCGTCGATTGGTTTTAAGCAAGCCATCAACGGGAACGATCGGTACTTATATTCACGGTAATCGTATTGGTGTTGTTGTTGAATTAGACACAGATAATAAAGAATTAGCACGCGATATTGCTATGCATATTGCAGCTAGCAAACCGATTGTGATTTCACCCGAGCATGTTTCGCAAGAATTGATTGCAAAAGAAAAGGAAATTTATTTAGCACAAGCAGCGAATAGTGGAAAACCGCAGGATATTATTGAAAAAATGGTAGCGGGTCGTCTGAAGAAATTTTTGGATGAAGTCAGTTTAGTTGGTCAACCCTTTGTTAAAGATCCTGATGTCACAATCAGCGCGTTGCTCAATAAACATCGCGCAAAAGTATTAGCTTTTTATCGATTTGAAGTGGGAGAGGGAATTGAAAAGGTGACAGAAGATTTTAGAGAATCTGTCATGTCACAAGCACACGGTAGTTAAACCACAAGGCGCTCTATATGGATCATACAGCTGCAAAGCCAATTTATCGGCGTATTTTGCTTAAATTAAGTGGTGAAGCATTGCAAGGAGATCATTTGTTCGGCATTGATGCGAACAAACTGTCACGTATTGCTCAGGAAATTATGGGTGCAACGCAACTGGGTGTTCAGGTTGCGTTAGTGATTGGCGGTGGAAATTTAATTCGAGGTGCTGAATTATGCGCTGCTGGTTTTGATCGTATTGGCGCTGATCAAATGGGTATGTTAGCAACGGTTATTAATGGACTTGCTTTGCGCGATGCATTGGAACAAAAATCCATACCGGTTACGCTCATGTCTGCTTTTGCAATTCCGAGTTTAGCTAGACAATATGATCGATCTGAAGCACAAGAAAAACTAGAACAGGGTCGGGTAGTTATTTTTTCTGCAGGAACAGGTAATCCATTGGTGACCACTGATTCAGCGGCTGCATTACGTGGCATAGAGATTGGCGCAGATATCGTATTAAAAGCAACGAAAGTAGAAGGTGTATTTAATGATGATCCAATCAAAAATCCCAATGCTGAACGTTATCAACATTTAAATTATGATGAAGTTATTAGTAAACGGTTAGGTGTGATGGATTTAACAGCCATTTTATTATGCCAAGATCATGATTTACCTCTTCGTGTTTTTAATATGAATCGACAAGGTGCATTAAAGCGTATTGTGATGGGCGAAGATGTGGGAACGCTGATTAAAGCAGATGAATAACGGTTAAAATATTTTCGTGAGGTAAAACATTTCATGCATAAAGTTATTAAAGACGCCGAAGCGCGAATGCGAAAAAATATCGATGCGTTTAAAACTGAAATTGCAAAACTGCGTACTGGTCGTGCGCATCCTAGTATTTTGGATCATATTCGTGTGGATTACTACGGAACAGAAATGCCGCTGAATCAAGTAGCAAGTGTCAACGCCAGTGATGCACGAACATTAACCATCACGCCATGGGAAAAAAACATGGTGCCTTTAATTGAAAAAGCAATTATGAATTCTGATCTTGGTTTAAATCCGGCAACGGCGGGTGTCGTCATTCGTGTTCCGATGCCTGCTTTAAATGAAGAAAGAAGGAAGGAGTTAATTAAGGTCGTTCGTACAGAAGCAGAATCTGCACGCGTTAGTATTCGCAATGTGCGACGTGATGGCAACGGTGAACTCAAAGAATTGTTAAAAAGCAAGGAAATCACAGAAGACGAAGAGCGTCGATTAAATGATGAAATTCAAAAATTGACAGATAAATTTGTTGCAGAAGTCGATCAATTACTCACCGTAAAAGAATCTGATTTGATGGCGATTTAAAAAGATTGATGCAATGACTGATCTTCTCCAAGATACTTCTTTGATGCCGAAACATGTCGCCATTGTGATGGATGGTAATGGTCGGTGGGCAAAAAAAAGATTGATGCCCCGCATAGCAGGGCATCGAGCGGGCGTAGAAGCTGCGCGTCAAGTCGTGAAAAGTTGCGTGAAATATCATATTAAAGTCCTTTCTTTGTTTGCTTTCAGTAGTGAAAATTGGCGACGACCAGTTCAAGAAGTTGGGTATTTAATGGAACTTTTTTTGACAGGGCTTGAGCGTGAAGTCGACATGTTGCATCAACATAATGTGCAATTACGTTTTATTGGGAATCGAACACGGTTAAATGAAAAGCTCTGTCAAAAAATGAGTGAGGTTGAACGTTTAACAAAGACTAACTCAGGCATGGTTTTATTAGTGGCTGTTGATTACGGTGGTCAATGGGATATTTGTCAAGCCACACGGTGTTTGGCACAAAAAATTGAAAAGGGGTTGCTGTCGAGTTCTGATATCACGCCAGAAGCAATAACGAGTCAGTTATCATTTGCAGATTTACCTGATCCTGATCTTTTTATTCGTACCAGTGGTGAGTTGCGTATCAGTAATTTTATGCTTTGGCAGTTGGCTTATGCTGAATTATATTTCACTCAAACGCTATGGCCAGATTTTGATGAATCTGAATTTGAAAAAGCATTAACACATTATGTTTCTCGCGAGCGACGTTTTGGTGGACGTAACACGGAGATGGCATGTTAAGAAAACGTATCATCACCGCCGTCATATTAATTCCGATCACGCTTATTATTTTATTTTATGCCTCTCTGACTTTATTTGCTTTCGTAACTGCATTAATCGCTTTAATCGGTGCTTGGGAGTGGTCAGGCTTACTCGGCGTTAAGGGTTTATCGTGGCGTTTTTTTTACTGTGTAGTAATCGCATTATGTATATTTTTGTTTTATCAAATTTTT
>CAYTKY010000039.1:0-18034 GCA_964438435.1 uncultured Coxiellaceae bacterium
CATTACCATTCCAAGTTGAAACGGTTCGATTAATTAAGCCAGATAGTGTGACATTAATGCCGCTGCTACTTGGATCATCATCACCATAGACTTTTGATTGATTAGCAATCGAGCCTATTACCGTTGCGGGTGTGATGGTTAGTGTAGGACTACCTGTCAAACTACCTGAGCTACTATAATTACTCGCTGCTGATCCTGAAAGATTAAATGAACCCGTTGTAATCGAATAAGGACTAGCGCTGACAGTTTCACCTGCCGCACGAGTTAATCCTGCTAACGTGCCAGAAACATTGTTCGTATCATTAATAGAAGTGTTGTTTCCCATCCAATCAGTGACAGTGGTATTAATTTTTCCACTGAGTGTCACGCTGATACCGCTAATTGAGGGATCATCAGCTCCATAGACTTTTGTTTGATTGACAATAGAACCTGTTAATGTTTGCTGATTAATAGTAAGAGTAGGCGAGCCACTTAATGAAGAAGGTGCAGTATAATTTCCTGCGGCACTGCCTGACAGAGCATTAAATGAGGAATTCGTAATATTGTATGAGGCAACCGTTTCTCCTGCGCTACGTGTGAGTGAAGCAAGTGTAATGGAAACATTGCTAGTGTCATTAATGGGTGTGCTATTACCGTTAATGTCGGTAACAGTACGATTGACAACATTACCTAGTGTGACAGGAATATTATTTACGCTACCCGCTGACGGATCATTGGTGCCATAAGTTTTTGTTTGATTACTAATAGTTGCCGTTAATGATTTCGCGGTAATTTGGAATTTATTCGTTGTTCCGTTGAAGGTGAGACTATAATTATTTCCGCTATTACCATCACTCACCGCAATATTATTTTGTGTGAAATTATAACTCCCAACCGTTTCACCTGCGACACGTTGCATGCTGCCTGTGACTGTGTCTGAACCGTACAATGTTCCTGATGTAACAGAATAAGCAGAAGCAGCAGAACCTGGATCATCATTACCATAAATTTTTGTTTGTCCTGTATCAGAGCTGACTGTTAATGGGGCAGCGGTAATGGTACCGACATTTGCATTAACACTTGATGAGCTTAATGAATAACCATACACGGTTGCCGAACCATTTGTTGCGCTGCTAATGGCAATCCCTGAAACAGAAACATTTTTACTGGTTCCAACGTTTTTATTGTCATAAGTGCCTGATGTTGGATTATTTAATGTAACTGTATCGCTATCTACCGTGCCAGATGACGAATAATTACTACCAGATAATGTTGCAACAGTGTTTCCATTATATACTTTAGAAACACTGCCTGTGAGTGACGGTGTAATAGTTGGTGCTAACGTATAAAGAAACCCATTGCCAGATGAAGGGGTCGGTGCTGTTGGATAAGCAATGTTATATTGCTTGAAATCATAAGTGAGTCCTCCGCGTACATCCCCAATCGCGGGGTTTGCATTGAAAGGATCCGCATTACTTGAATAAATCAAATACCGACCACTGCCACCGGGTGATAATGAATAAGCTCCTGAATTATCAAATCGCGTGCCTGATAAGACAATTGAATTACCTGTTGCATTCGCTGTCAGTGAACCACCGAGGATTAAAGCGCCAGATGACGTGGCAGTGAGTTTGCGGCCGACAGTCGATGCGCCTAATGTAAATGCAATATTGTTATTGATTGTGACATCATTGGCTCCCGTATTAGAGAGCGTGACAGCACCGGTGAATCCATTGGCTGATCCTAATGTAATAGGATTGCTACCTGCGCTAAAGCTTGATGTGCCGGGAATAGTGAGAGCACCGGTTTGTGAAATAGGACCGCCAGTAGTAATACCTAATGTGCCGCTCGTTGTTAATGTAATAGCAGGTAATGAAATGCCAGCATTATTTAAGGTAATCGTTAAATTAGTAGAAGTCCCACTAATCGTACCACCTAATGTCATGATGCCTGATCCTGTGCCACTGATTAAACTCGTTGAAGCGAGAGTAATCGGATTATTCATCGTGATATTGGAGGCAGATAAAGAGAGTGCGCCTGCGCTACTCACACCTGTCCCATTTAATGTGATGGTATTGGTATTCGCTAATGTATCGCTACTAAAATTAAGGTTGAGTGTTGCACCTGATGCAACCGTGCTACCTGATGTATTTCCTAAACTATTTTTGTTAGCGATGCTCAATGTGCCATTGCTAATTTGTGTTGCGCCACTGTAAGTATTATTACCTGATAATGTGAGTGTGCCTGTTCCTGTTTTGGTTAATGCGACAGTACCGGTTGTGTTTTTAATGATGCCTGAAAATGAACTGGTTGCATTATTACTTCCCACCGTAAAAGTAGAAGTGCCGCCGGCAGAAACGTTATCAACAATTCCTGAGCCTGAAAGGCCGTTAACTGTTGGGCTCAATCCTGCTAAATCTAATGTACCATTAGTAATGACATTACCATTCCCTGAGCCGCTAGGAATTGCATTGGCAACACCATATTTTAAGGTGCCTGTTGAAATGGTTGTATCGCCGGTATAAGTATTTGCGATAGAAAGTAATAAGGTGCCTGAACCTGATTTCGTTAACGTGCCACCACTACCTGTATTAATGGCCGTGGTGCTGACTGTGAGATTGCCGCTTCCGCTCATCGTTAAGGGCAATCCTGTGCCAGTGATACCACCCGTGAGGGTAAAAGTGCCTGCATCAGAATTGATGGTTGCACCACCTGTGCCTAATGTGACTGCACCGCTCCATGTATTACTATTTGCAAGATTTGTTAACGCACCACCAGAGCTAATCCCTGTGCCAGATAAGGTGACGGGTTCTGCAATAGATAAACCAGTTCCATCTACTTGAATAGCGGCGCCGCTTGCAACCGTTGTTGTACCAGCGGTGGTACCTAGCCCTGAATTATTTTGGAGTTTGATAGTGCCCGTGCTAATTGTAGACGCACCTGTATAAGTATTTGTTCCGGATAATGTCCACGTGCCCGTTCCCGTTTTTGTTAACGTGCCGCTACCCGTACCAATCACGCCACTTTCTGTGGCACTACCTGTTCCTGTTAGCACGAGATTCGTATTGGTTCCTGTGATCCCGCCACTCAATGTTAATGCACCACTACCTGATGCATCGATTGAGCCACCGCTCGCTGTTAAATTAATCACACGATTCGTTGAATGGCCGGAGCCGGTGTATTGCAAGATACCGGTTGCGCCAATATTGATCGTGGGTGTGGTGCTACCTGTGCCAATGGAGCTCACTGTTCCTGAATTAGCTAACACAGCAACACTTAATGTGCCTGCACTAATAGTTGTTTGACCAGTATAAGAATTCGATGCATTTGTTAACGTTAAAGTACCACTGCCTGCCTTGGTCAAGCCAAAAGTAGATCCGCTAATCAAGGCGGAAACCGACAAATCATTCGTTGCACTACCATTCGCAATCGTAAAGTTACGCGTTGCGCCGAGTGCTAAATTTCCGCTAATAGAGGCCCCTGTTGTTCCTGAGCCATTTGCGCTGAGGGTAACATTACCACCTAATGTTAAGGTGCCTGTTCCTGTTGTGACGCTAGCGCCTGCTGATTGACCACTGTACAAAGTGAGAGCGCCAATCGTTTCACTCGTATTGTTGGTAGCAAAATCAAGGACACCACCCGGCAAAATATTGACAGCACTGGTATTGCCAATCATGGTGGTTGCACTACTCGCGGATTGGATGGTGCCATTAGCAATGTTAAATGTTCCAGTGATGCTATTATTTGGGAAAATTAAAACACCGGCTCCATTTTTAGTGAGGCCACCACTTCCTGTCACCTGAGACGCACCAAAGCTGAAAGTTAAATTACCACCACTTAAGGCAGTGATGATACCTTCCGCTGTACTAAATGCGATTCCCCCTTTATTTGTATTCTGCGATATGGTGTTTGATCCACTGGTTGAAAAAATACTGCCTGCTGTAACCGTGATAACTCTTCCGGTCGCACCTGAGTTATTTAGAGTGAGAGTGTTCCCACCTGTCAATAGAAGTGAGTTGTAGGAAATAGTAGCGTTAGGTGCAGCGAATGCAGCATTGATTAGCATATTAGCACCTGCAGTGGAAGTAGTGGCATATTCGGTTCCACTGTTTAATGGACGAACACCCGTTGTGTTCGCTGTATTATTGGCAGGATTGATATTGTAAGTAACAAATCCAATTCCATTGCCTGTTGCAGACGTATCACCAATGGCATAAGGAATAATGGGCTTATTTGTTTGAGTTGAATTACCGCCGGTTAAATTTAAATTGGTTGTATGGGTGCTGAACATAATATTGGTTGTCGATGAGCCGGCTGTTCCACCCAACGATGTGCCGCGAAATAGCACAGTTGCACCAGCGGATCTGACAATATCATTCGACGCATTATTAAAAGTTAGCGTGGTTGACCCGCCGCCATTAGAAATAGCGGTGACGGTTGATGCGCCTGTGCTTAATGTTAATCTTCCCAATGTTTCTGATGCGGCTGCAGAAGATGATCCTTTGAAAACAAATTCACCGCCATTTAATTGCAAATTAGCTGAATCACTGAGGCGGCTTGCGATATTCGTGCTTCCATTATCTAACGTTAATAACGTACCGTGATTCACAATCAACGTTGTCGAATTGAGTGCTGTTCCATTACCGCTTAATGTTATTCCGCCATTATTGATTGTTGTTGAGCCGCTATAAGTGTTTGCACTGGTCATGGCAAACGTGCCGGCACCTTCTTTCACCAAACCGGCAGAACCACCAATCGCAGCAGATTGTGTGATGCTACTTGCCGCATTGAGGGTGAGTAAGCCCGCACTTCCTGTGGTAATGGCCGCATTAATTGCAATCGTATTCGCTGCAATTAATGTTAATGAATTAGCGCTTGACCAAGAAATAGGATCAACGACCGTAATATTGCCGGCCCCCGTGCCGCTGGTATTCGTCGTGGTGACGGTGACATTAGAAGAACCTAATGCGGTGGTTAAATTACCGGTTGTTAACAAGGAATCTTGTATGGCCCCGGATGCTTGAAATGTGCCTGAGCTCGCTGTATTTGCGCTGGTATCAGTGCCAGACATGCCTGCGGCAGTCGCATTACTTTGATTGAGTGCAATGTAAATATTAGTTGGATCTAATAACCATGTCCCTGTTAATCCATGAGGTGCGCGTGTGTCAATGAAAGCGCCATTGACATCTAAATAATTTTTTCCTGATGTTTCGATCCATCCCCCATTTCCATTTTCAATGCCACCTCGTGCGCTGATACTTCCATAAAATCGTGTGGCTTCGTTTGACCATACAACGACATTGCCACCGGAACCATGTATCACTGCATCTGCATTGATTCGGGCATTTTTAGCGGCATAAACAGTCTGCGCAGTGAATTCGCCTGCGCCATGCGCTTGTCCGCCAATTAAAATAGTTCCACCACCTGCATGACCCGATGCATCGATCAAGCTAGTGTCTTGTAAGAGGATATGTTGGCCAATTATTTTTATATCACCACCGATTTCATCGGCATTTTTTCCTGATGCATCTATTTCGCCTGCTACATTGACAACCCCATCTCCCTCGCTAGAAAAAATAATTTCGCCTTTCTTTTTTTCAACAGATTGTGCTTGTGCAATGCCTTTCATATTGATGACTTGATCGAGTACGGTGGATGCTTGTTTGGTTGTAACCAAAATATGTCCTGCATTGGCAATGAGCGCACCCTGATTGGTCACAATACCCGATGAGGTTGTGTCATCAAGTGCAAAATGAACCATGTCATTACCCGCAAAACTCATCGTGAACGTATTGCCTGACGCAAGAATGACATGGCCGTAATCTGCCTGTATCAATCCATTGTTGGTGACATTTGATCCGACCAGTGCGACCAAGCCTTGATTGGTAGCAAGGATGGTTCCTTCATTTGTAATGGCTGCATCGGCAAAAGGAGAGGGTTGTGAAAAATGATAATAGCCATTTAAAAAATCAGCATCTGTTATGTTTGCTGTTGTTGCAATTAATCCGCCCACATTGACATAAGCGCTCGGTCCAAAATAAATACCCGCTGGATTCACTAAAATAATTTGCCCTGTTGCTGTTAATTTCCCATAAATTTGTGAAGCCCCTTGTTGCGCATTAATGCGATTTAATGCAACCCCGCCATTGGGTTGGTTGAAATGGGTGGCTTCTTGTTGGTTAATGTTAAAGCTCTGCCAATTAATAATGGCTTTTTGGCTGGTTTGATCGATTTGCACAACGGAGGATGAGGGGGATGAGATGGTGGCATTGCCGGCTTTAACTTCCCCTCCGATGGGGTTGGCAAACAAGGAAGAGCTGATCAAAAAAGAAGCAGAGAAGATAGCAAACCATTTTCCTTTGGTAAAAATCGTTTGAATTGAGGTTGTTATACTATTTATCATGAAGCCAGCCTCTTTTTTCATCAAATAAATTTCCTCTTTTTAAAAGTACCTGGATAATGTATTGATTCTTAAGGTGATAAAGATCAATGCTTATCCATAACCACCCTCTTAACTATAGTGCATATTTGAGACATTTTTACTTAAAATAGATCGATTATTCGTTATTTGATCAATAAAAAACGACCCCTTTTTTTCCTGAAAAAAGGAGGTGAATCACAATAAAATTTGTAGTACATAGTTGAGGATTAAAAAGCGAAGTTGAAAAACAATGATGACTAGAATCTTAGGTTCGATTAATCCTACTCAATTGAATGAAATAGAAAGTCGAGTGCTTTGTGCTTATTTTAGAGCGAATAGAGAAAGAACATTTTTCCAATCGGGTCACTTGCATTCTCACTCTGTGATTGTCGATGGAATTCAATATCAGTTTCAATTAACTCATCCCATTTTACGTCGTTCTCGTGATATTGAGTACGAGCGCCTTGTTCGCATTGACCCTGATTTTGATCCTTTTCGTTATGAAGTATTGGGCTCACAAATAGGAGAAAAGGGTGGAATGGGAACCATCTTTACTTCGATCGGCCGATTGCATGATGACGGTTGTTTGGAACAAGGTCGGTTCATTTTCAAAAGAAAAAAACGCGTCGTGAAAAAACAAAATGAGGATCTGATGCCGCTAGCTATTGTGCAAAAAGAAGTCGCAATGACTAAGTTGGCGAAATATATGCATGCGAAAGAGTTGGTAGTGGCCGATTCTTCTACTTTTATTGTCATGAAATTATTAAAAGATTGTAGTTTATTTAGCTTGCTCGACCATCGAAAAATGCAACTTGATATATCAACCTGTTTTAAATTAACGATTAATATCCTGCGTGCTGTCCAAGAATTGCATGAGGATTCTATTGGTATCATCCATCGTGATCTTAAACCAGAAAATATCATCGTTAATATCCAATCCATGGAAGTGAATCTGTTAGATTTTGGGTTAAGTAAAAGAAAAAATAGTACGATCAGCGATGAAATATCTGGAACGTTACTCTATTGCTCTCCAGAACAATTTAACAATCTTCCAACCAGTGAAAAATCAGATTCTTATTCGTTGGGAAAAATAATGGCAGAGATATGGCTTTTGAATTGTCGATCGCATTCAGTAGAAGCGCAGGTGAAATTTTTAAAGCAAGCTCAGCTTTTTTTAAGAGAAAAGCAAAAAGAACTTTCCGATAGTGAAAGAGCAAACCCCGAATTTTTAAAAGAATGGGCAGAATTCCAGGCGCAACGGGCCATTCTTTCTGAGTATGCGAAAACGGATGAAAAGCTGGATCGTTCCAAATTTGATTTATTTGATTTTTCACCATTATTAAAAAATGAAATTCATGACGTTATTCAATCCATGCTACGGGTCGATCCTCTTTCTCGTTTGTCAGTGGACGACGCATTGCAAAAATTCGAACAAGTAAAAATAAAATTTAAGATAGAGGAATTGGGAATAAATAATACAATCAATAGAGAGCAACTGATAGAGGCAAATAGAAGCGGTTTTCATGCTCGAAATGAATATCGAGCAGTATGCCAAGGAAAAAAGAAAGAGGGTCGTTTGCTGCAAATTTTGCAGACGCATCTAAACGCATTGCCCGATAGGCCTGACGTGATTAAAGAGTTTCTTGAAACATTAGGCATACAAACATTGATAGGGCTTACATCAAAAAGTGAAATTTATCGGAAAGTTTCCTCTGTTTTTGAAGAGGCAAATGCGGTGGTTGATAGAATTGTTCAGTTATCAGATGTTATCGATTCTTTGCCAGGAAAAATTTCAAAAAAATTACGAGTAAAAAGAGAGTTGATTTTTCAGAAAGAAAAAAAATGGCATTCGCATTTTGATGATTTAACAAAATTAACAGATAACCTTAAAAGGCATGAGGCAAAATTACGCAGCGCAACAATGATGGCAGATTTTTCAAATTGTTTTGGAAAAAAAATAGTTGATGAAAATAGAATACCAGAAAGAATAGCTGAGATAATGGGTAAAGCCGCGATGCTCGAGCGGCAATTAACAAAGGAACAGATGGAATGGAAAGAACAAAATCCAACTCAAACAAATTCACCTGTTCTGGCGGTGAAATGGAATATCTTACATGCAATCGTTGGTTATTTGCAGACAGTTAAATTGAAAGAAATAAAAAATGGTACGCGTGCGGCATCAATACAGCGTTGTGATGATATGCGTGATTTAATCAACATGTTATCTTCTCCCGACAATACGACAGTAGAAAGTGTTATTTCTCAAGTGAAAGATCGAATTCAGCGCATTAAAAGGGGTCTTTTTAATACGAATGTTCGTTTTTTTAGAGAGTGTGGATTGGGAAGTCAATTAATGGCGAATGTAGAAGGTGCCATTAAACGATTTTATAAAAATAATCACGACTTACTTGTTCGCGGTTCAGAAGAAAATTGCGGCATCCTCAATAAATAAAAATTATTTGTCTTTCACTGTGATATTACAAGTCGTTTGATCGCAATTTTTTATGAGGAATGCCTAAATCCATCGAGTAGTGATGGTTGACGATGTTTCGATAGGCGAAAATCATCATCATATTTGCGATGGCTAGGAAAATACCCAGGGGTAGTAAACTCCTAACAGAAAATAATGAAATGATTGCGCTTGATAAAGAAGCTCCTAAAAAAACACTGCAACCAAAAATAGCAGCTGCTTTACCTGCAATGTGAGGAAATAATTCCATTGCTTTGGCAGCATTACTAGGAAAGACAAGTGCGCAGCCAATTTCAAGAAAGAAAATGGGAATGAGAAATTCAAGTAAATGAAATGAACTGAAAAATCCGAAAAGAATCAGTAAAAGACTGCACAAGGTGCTAGCAATCAATCCATATTTAACGATCAGCAAACTGCTGTATTTTCCTAGTAGCCATCGATTTGTCGAGATGCCAAAAATAAAACTCACGGCAACAAAAAAGATAGACCAACCGTATTGCAATGTTGATAAATGCAAGGTTTCACGGATGATTAAAGGAGCGGTAACGTTAAATGCAATGCTGGATCCAACTATTCCTATCGAGCAAATTAAATGTGCGACAAATTGTTTGTGCATTAAAATATTTTTATATTCTTTTATAATATTTTTTACGGAAAGTTGTTTTTCTTTTTGCTGATGCGATTCTTGGAAAAGAAAGCAAAGAATAAGTGAGACGAATGAAATGCTAGCTAGGAATAAAAAATTATATCGCCAGCCTAAAAAATGTTGTATGTAACTTCCGATTAAAGGCATGGTGATAGGGATGATTGACCAAACCATCGATTGGTAAATTACAATTTTTTCCAATTCTTTTCCAGTAAAATGATCACGCATGATTGCGCGAGGAATGACGCTGCAAGCGCCGCCTCCTAATCCTTGTAATCCTCTGGCGATTAAGAGTGTGTTAATGGATGTTGCGTTGGCTGCGACAAAACTCATCATGCAATAAGTCGCTGTGCCCAATAATAAAAATGGTTTGCGTCCATAACGATCAGATAAAGGTCCGTAAAATAACTGAGAGAAGGCAAAACCTATTAGGTAATAGGTAATCGTTAGTTGGGTTTCCGTATTCGAAATGCCAAAATGCCATTTAATATCAGGCAAAGAAGGAAGGTAGACATCGGTGCCAATTTGCGCCAATGTCATTAAAAAAAGAATGAGGGCGATCGTTATTTTTTGATTCACTTGATTAGCATAACATAAACAGCGAAGGTTTAAACTTTACTCATTTTTGCAAGCACTTTCTCCAAAAGTAATGCTTGAAATGTTTCTGTTATATGGGTGTCGATCGATAATGCCCAATATCGTTCATCAGCAAAATGACGGCATTTAATCGCATCTTTTTCCGTCATGACAATCGGCCAATTGTCTTGAAATGGAATGTCATGTGGTTGATAAAGGTGATGATCTTTGAAAGGATGTGCGATGATGTTTAAATTCGCCTGACGCAATGTTGCAAAAAACCGTTCAGGATGACCAATCCCTGCAATGGCATGACATGTTGGGGAAAGGAAACCGGTAAATGGAAGGGTGTGTTGTGGGTTAACTAAAGAAACGAATTGTGTTGGTTGTAATGTCATGACAAAAGGATCGTTTGTTTGTTTCCCATTCACGATTACAAAATCAACTTGACGTAATCGTTTGACGGGTTCTCGTAAAGGTCCTGCGGGTAGTAGTTGTTGATTGCCAAAACGGCGTGTTTCATCGACGATAGCGATTTCAATGTCACGATCCAGGGCATAATGCTGTAAGCCATCATCACTAATAATGATGTTGCATGAGGTGTGTTGCAAAAGATGCTGAACAGCGGCAGGTCGATTACGGCAAATCACAACAGGGCAGTGTGTTTTTTCTAACAATAGCAATGCTTCGTCACCCACTTTTTTTACCGTATCAGTTGTTTGTACAGCATGCGGTTTGCGATGTAACTGACCACCGACACCGCGGCTGACAATCCCTGGATGAAATCCTTGCTGTTGTAAGAAGTGCGCGAGCCACATGATAAAAGGTGTTTTGCCCGTTCCCCCTACAGTAATGTTGCCGACAATGATAATGGGGACATCAAAGCGTTGAGTTGTCAGCAAACCAAGACGATAAAAACAACGACGTAAAAAAACACTTAAACGAAATAGCCAGGAAAAAGGCAATAATAGGCATGTAAAAAAATGCAGTGATGACGTATACCAGTAGTTTGTTATTTTAATCCGCATTCGATGCTGCCAATACATCAGGAAAATCTTTAAATTGCATACGGTATAATTTTGCATAATGTCCATTTTTTGCTAGTAACTGTTCGTGATTGCCGACTTCGATCATTTTTCCTTCATCCATTACAATAATTTTATCAGCGTGTTCCACTGTTGAAAGGCGATGTGCAATGACCAATGTTGTGCGGGTCTTCATTAATTCATCTAAAGCAGATTGAATGTAACGTTCAGATTCAGTATCAAGTGAAGCGGTTGCTTCATCTAAAATTAAAATAGGTGCATTTTTTAATAGAGCACGAGCAATGGCGATACGTTGTCGTTGGCCGCCGGATAATAAAACGCCATTTTCACCGATCAATGTGTGAAAGCCATTGGGTAAGCGTTCAATAAATTCTAATGCGTAAGAAGAGCGTGCTGCTTCTGCGATTTCACTTTCAGAAAGCTGATTGAATTGGCCATAAGCCATGTTATTGGCAACGGTGTCATGAAAAAGTGTGATATTTTGTGAGACTAAAGCAAATTGACGTCGCAAATCATGAAGTGAATAATCACGAATAGAAATGCCATCTAGTAAAATGTCCCCCGTATAATTTGCGTAAAATCGCGGTAATAAACTAACTAAAGTGGATTTGCCACTTCCTGATCGTCCCACTAAGGCAACGATTTCCCCTGGCTCAATGGTTAATGAAATATCGTGTAAGACAGGTTTGTGGTTATCATAAGTAAAGTTGACATGAGAAAAAGTAATGCGACCTTTTGCGCGCGATAACGTTTGTTTGCCTTGATCTTCTTCGGGTTTTTCATCCATTAATTCAAAAACATTTTGTGCGCCGGCTAAGCCTCGATACAATTTGTTTTGCACAAATGATAAATCTTTCATCGGTTTTAATAAAGACAACATAGCCGCAACCATCGAAACAAATCCACCGGCTGTTAATATCGAATCAGCAATATCCAGTGTGGCAATATAAAGGGTGAGCGCGAGTGCAGCAGCCATAATAAATTGCACGGCTGATACACTAATAGTGCGTGTCGAAACGACTTTCATTTCACGTTGGCGGTTGATGCGCGTCGCTTTATTGAATTTTTCAATTTCGTAGGCTTGACCCTCGAATGCGCGGACGACTTTATATCCTTCAATATTTTCTTCAGCACAATGACTGATTTCGCCAATCGAATCTTGCACACTTAAACTTAAACGACGTATGCGTAAACTAGCGATACGCATAATGACTAACACTAATGGGATGATTGTAAAAAACAATAAAGTTAATTTCCAACTGATGCTAAACATAACAACCACTAGACCCGCAATTAAAAAGATAGCTTGAATAGCCGTTGTTAATACATCAGCGCTCGCATTAGCTACTTGGTCAACGCCATATAATAAAACGGAAAGTACTTGTCCGCTTGTCGTGTGGTCATAAAAATTTGCAGGTAATCGCTGTAAATGCGCAAACAAATCTTGGCGAAGATGCATGATTACATTGCGGGAAGCATAAGCAATATAATAATCAGATAAAAAGCTAGTCATACCGCGGATAATAAAAATGCCCATGACAAGCAAGGGCGCGAGTCTGAGGAAGTGATGATTCTTTGCAATCAATCCATCATTGAGTAACGGTTGTAAAAAAGAAATAAATCCCGCATTAATGCCGGAATATAACATGCTAGCGGTCATTGCAATCAATAAGGCTGGCCAGTAGCGTCTGACATAAGTGAATAAGCGAGAATAAAGATGAAATGCATTTGCAATTTTTCTGGGTTGATTGAGCGGTCGAGACATAAGTAAGATTAAATTCTTTTAAATTAAAATAATCAGTATCCTATCATGAGATGGGATAATTCGTCATCCGATGAACGAAGGTGTATTGATAATGAGCAGTCATATCTTGTTTCGGAGGTGACGGATTCCCTTTGGGTTCATTTTATGTCGCTTCTAATGAAGTAGCTCCATTATTAGTTAAAATCCACTGCTAAAAGGCTTAACAAAAAAGGGAGTACCTTTCTGTTTGTTTGATGGGCGTTTTTTGTAGGCTCGATTAAAAAAGGAGCCTTGATAATTGTTATCATTGGGGTGCTTCTTTTTTTTAGTAAAATTACGGACCGTACTTTGATTGACTGTATTATTCCAATTTTCTTCTAACGTGTGTAAATCGCAGCGCTTTGGCTTATTTTTAGAGGTCGATCTGGGGAGGGGCAAATTTAGCGAGTCGGCAATGTCTTTGACTCTTTGAATTTGATCAACAACATCATCTTCATAAGTATGACCATATGGGTTAATCATTCCCTTCTCAACCCTGACAGTGGGTGGCATTGCCCATGTATGCTTAGGGTTGTTAGCATCAGGCTCGAATGTATAGCCATTATCTTGTAGCCATAATAATTCCGCAGCAGCATAACCAAGTTTTTCCTTTATTATGCATTCGCCTGTTAATCCACGCTTAGCCCGATTCGCAATATTGGCAAGTGGTGTCAAAAATTTAAATTTCTTTCCGCTTTCTATGCCCCCTAATACAAAGGCCATGTTTTTCTCAACGGTCCATTGCTTATTTTTTCTTTCTGGGTGTAAAATTCGGCCAATATTGTCTGGAAAAATAGAATAATTTTTGATGCCAAGTGTATCTTGGTGTCTGCCCATAAAGAGATATTCTGTAGCATTAACTGCTTCTAGATATTCTTCCGCTTCTGTCTGACGTAAGAAATCTTCAAATGAAGCATCACTTGAAAAATTTTCAGTTTCAAATGTAAAAATGGGAAGATTATTCAATGATTCAAGGCTATCTGTCTTTTCTCCGGAAAAGGACGATGACGAAGGGTTAGAAATATCCTGCTCTACTTCTTGTGCTTGCTGTTGTGCTGATGGAGGTTGTGCTAATAGTGATGATAATGATTTCACACCAAAAAGAGATGAGCCTTTTTTCTGTGGTGGGTTATTTTGACGTTGAAGCATGGTAGTCATCTCGCAGTGAAATACGCACTTTATTGAAATTTTTATAAAAACATCTTTATTGTATGATTGAAACATTAACAAATTATTATTTCTTGCCTAGTTAGGCAGCATTTCGAATTTCTTTAAAAAATGATTACGTGCAGAGAACAGTTTTTCGTTTTTGATCAAAAAAAATCTAAAAAAATATTGTATAATGACAGAGAAGGATTATTAAAAAAGGGAGTGTCGTCATGCGCTTCATTCTTCTTTTATCATTCGTTACGTCTTTGTGTTTATCAACTCTTTCAATCGCTGCTTTAATGGATGCACCGCCGATTGTGCAAGAGAATGTCGTTATTTTAAAAAATGCGACGCCTGCTACTTGTCAGGCAGCTCAAAATGGGGAAGGGGGGGCGGAAGAAATTACCCAGACTTCTCCTGTTGGTGAGGAGTACGGTAGTGAAGAAAGTGTTCGTTCCTGCACGGGTTGCTCGGTGAATAATAATAAAGATTGCGTTTGTAATAAGTGTTATTACTACGCTAATTAACAAGAAGCATGATCTGTGTGTATTGGTTGCTGTTATCCGGGATCGCTTTTATTGGCGCCCGGAATACAGTTCACTTTTTTTCTGCTATCTAAGACTCTGTTTTTTCGAAAAAGATTCTTCTAAGTCGGACTTTATTTTTTGATAAACAGAAATAACTTGATCAATCGTAGGCCGCTTTTCCGGATCTTTGTGAGTCATTGAACTTAGAATATTTTTAAGGGATTTTTGATGTTCTTCCGTCAGGCCATCTTGAATAGCAAAAAGATAATTTAAGCTTCTCTCATCGGTATCAGGGTCAATCGAAGAGTCTATCGATGAAGATAGTTTCAATAAAGATTGTAGGCGAGGAGACTCTGGTAAAGAAGTGGAGAGGGTTGTGCTTTCAACGGAATTAGGTAGGCTAAGTTTTAGTAGGGTTTCAGTATCGTAATAATCTGCGCCAGTCACCAAATCAAAAACTCGATTATTAACAGCCATATTTTTTTCTTTACCGATGGCTTTTTTGTCATCAAAAACAATATGTGGATGGTGAGAAAAATTAGTTGCTAGTATCAGCATAATGCCAATAGCAAAAATATCTCGTTTATGAGTGACAGAGCGGCGAGGAGAGAGGAGCGGTGAATCATTATTTGGAAAAAGAGCCGGACAGATAAAGCCAGGAGAGCCAAAAAACCCGTCTTTTTTACCATACGATTTTGCATCATCAAGATCTATGAAAGTGACGGTGGGAGGAGATGTTTCTAAGTTAACAATGACATTTTCAGGTTTAATATCTCTGTGTGCATAGCCTAAATCTGAAATTTGGCTTTTGTAAGCCTGGAGGAAAGCGCAACAAAGATCGATGAATTGTTTGGTTGGGTATTTTCCAGTTTCATCATCTAACAGTATCAAAAAAGCCTGTTCGAAGTTAACGCCCGAAAAGTATTTCATTCGAGTATATTTTTTTGCTTTTTCTGAAACTGTTCCATTGTTTGATTCTGAAATTTCTTTTACAAAAAGAAATTTTTCTTCTAAGTGAGGAAATTCGGGACGGGATTTATTGCTTGAGTTGTTATTATCGGTCTGCTCGATTTTTTTATTTAAAGCTTTTTCTTCGGCCGTTTTAATGGAAGTTCGTACCACTAATTCTTGGGGATGAAAAGTGGCTAATCCATTTGTGATTGCTAGGTATCCCTCGCTTTTGTTTACCTTGTTAAATGAACCTTTGCCTAAAGCGGATGAAACAACATCATAAGTATTAATAAGCTGAGAAGTGTTTTCACGACTTATTTTCGAATCTTTTATCAGGCTATGCGTTAATTCAAAATAATCTTCCTGCCCTTCGGTATTTTTAATGGAAAAAAGAACGTGTTTTTTGAAAAAGGGAGTGGAGTGATTTTCTGTTAGAAATTGTCCTACTATTTTAGCATCTTGCTCAGATAGTTGATGTGGGTTGATGAGTCGAACGCTGTTAGTGGGGCTGCGAAGCGTCGAGGTGAATTCTGAGCCAAGAAAGGGTGGTTCGCTTGGATTAAATTGTGCTTCCCCTTGTTCATTGATGGTGACAGAGCCGATAACAGATCTTATTTTTCGATAAAATTCACCGCCTTGATGTATGGAAACCGTCTGCATGACAGGATAGGTATTTCGATTATTGTTTGAGTCATCACCAAGGATAATATCGTGTGTGAGTTGAAAGCTGGGGAAATTGTTTTCATCGCTTTCTTCAAAATGAATGAGGGTGTTTCTTTTTAAAGCTGTCACTTTTTTTTCAGTGCTGACAGTAAGACTTTTAAGGTAGGCGCCTAAAATTTTAGCATGCGGCGGAGTTAAACTTTGCAAATCGATCATGATAGATTGACGATTATCCACAGCAGATATCCTCGTTTTTTATAAATTTTTATGATGATAATGCTACATGAGATGGGTTAGCAAAGAAAGGGAGCACAAATCGGCTCATTGTTGATCATTTTTCAAATATAATCTATAATAAGGGTTATTATAACAACAACCCTAATAGATTCATAAAATCAAAACGATATGAGGCGGGGCGGGGTAATGCGTATGAAGCGGCAATTAGAAGAAACAAAAGAAAAAACGGCATCAGGTAAAAAAAGAAAAAAAAGAAAACTGGAAGATAGAAATTATATTCCTCGTCATGGAAATTATTCTGGCGGATCAGGAAATATAATCCACATGCGCCTTGATACAAGACAACTAATCGAAAATAAAGAAAATAACGATGATTGTCATGATAATAATAAAGAAAATAAAAAACCACAGGAAGTCATGACTTCTTGCGTCGTGCGAAAATCGAAAGTAGAAGGAGTCAGTATATCGCCCAATAAATTTTTTGAACGAATCCGCGAGAAAAATAAAGATAAAAAAAGTAAAGATAAAAAAATAAGTTTTCGGCAGCCGCATCCGCAATACCAAGCGATAGATGAAAAGGAAACACCTAAAAAAAGCATTCCTGTTTTTTCACCAGGAGGGAAAAATATTCATCTTTTGAATATGAAACAGAAAATGGGGCCCCTTATTTTTTATGATAATATTCCTGAGGAAAAAAATGAAAACACGTCTATTGAAGCATCTGATAAACAACAATCAGCCAATGTGTTGCCTACCCCGACGACTATTTTGCGCTCAGTGAAAGAACAAGAAATATTTATTACAAAGCAATTAGAGCAAAAGACGAAGAGAGAGCGTAAAGGGCGGAGCTTTCGGCGTCCCGTTACTCAGAAACAGGTGATGGGGTTTAGCGCAAATGGTTATGTGCGAGCGGCGAGCGGAAAAGGGTTGCTGGACGGGCAGTTGATATTAGAAGAAAAAATAAAATATGAGGCCAGAAAAAATCAGTACGAATTGCAACATCTGATTCCATATGCGATTGCTGGAGAAAGTTCTCAGACGAAAGACAATTTGGTTGTAAGTAAAAAGGATGCAAATTCACTGGCGCTAATTGTAGAAATGCAGCTTCCTTATTTGATTAAAGAATTTCCTGATGGATTTACGCTGAATGTAAAAGCTTACTTATCAGAAGCAAAAACAAAAACGGTAATCGATCAGGAGAAAAAAACAGATGATGCGCAGAAAGAATATTTGGAGGTAGGTGTGAAAATGCTATGGGAGGTGAGTGTACTTAATAACGCCAAGATTATATTTGAAATAGATCTGCTAACATCAAATAAACCGCATATCGATTATATACCCTATGTGAGTGCTTTCATTGAGGAATTTGTTCAAGAAGCAAAAAAGGAGAAACGAAATAACTTTTCCTTGTAAGAAGAGTAAGGCGACATTTCATCTGAATTTTCATTTCTATTTGTTTCAATTTTTATCGTAAAAATAACATACGAGCCAATTGACATAAGTATCTGTATAAAGCAAAATTCACGCTCACTTGAGGAGGGGTTCCCGAGCGGCCAAAGGGATCAGACTGTAAATCTGACGGCTTA